>NZ_JBSFCF010000007.1:0-281954 GCF_053593335.1 Streptomyces sp. NPDC002324 | reverse complement strand
GCACTCGACGGACAACAGGCCGAGGACCGCCTCCACGAGGTCGGCATCACCGTCAACCGCAACGCCGTCCCCAACGACCCGCGCCCCCCGATGGTCACCTCCGGCCTGCGCATCGGCACCCCCGCCCTCGCCACCCGCGGCTTCACCACCGCGGACTTCACCGAGGTCGCCGACGTCATCGCCCAGGCCCTCAAGCCCGAACCCGACACCGGAGCGCTCAAGGCCCGGGTCAAAGCCCTCGCCGACAAACACCCGCTCTACCCGACACTCGGGAAGTAAAGCTCTGTGGGGCACCCTGACGGGTGCCCCACAGAGGTCGGTGCGTGTGCTGTCGGCTCAGGCCGACAGGTGTTCCGTCGCCGCGTCCAGCAGCCAGTCCGTCAGATACCCGGCGAAGGACGAGCGGACCAGTACCCAGAACCCCGTGCCGGGTTCGTCGCGGGCGACCAGGACGACCTGGGTGCGGCCCAGGGTGGTCTGGGCGCAGCGTCCGGCGCCGAAGGCACGTGGGTGCAGGTCCAGGGCGCAGCCGTGGGACAGGAGCTCGCGCGCGCCGGGGCCGGCCACGAGGAGGGTGGTGCGCTGGGCGGAGACGTCGGTGACGGAGACGGGTTCGTCGCCGGCGGCCGTGCGGATCCGGTCCTCCAGGTCCCGGGCGCTGCCCGGCGGGCCCACCAGCAGCCATTCGTCGGGCCCCAGCCACAGCGCGGTCAACTGCCCGGCGCGCACGACGGTGCCGGGTTCGAGCGGCAGCGGGAGATCCAGGGCGAGGCCGATGGCGTCGGCGGCCGCCCCCTTGGCGTCCAGGCGGATGTCGAACTGGGTCAGGAAGGGGAGTTCGGCCAGCCGGATGGCGCCCTGGGAGGCGCGGGTGGCGGAGGCCAGGCGACCCGCGGCGTCGGACAAGGGGCTGCGGGGCGGGGCGGTGAGTGCGGTGTCAGCCATCGCGACGGGCTCCCTCGGGGTCGTAGAGGACGGGGCTTGCCACGGTCACCGGGACCAGCCGGTCGCCCACGGGGGCGTACAGCCGTTCGCCGATGCGGTCCCGGCCGCCCTTGATCAGGGCGAGCGCGAAGGTCCGGCCGAGGGCGGCGCTGCGGTAGCTGGAGGTGACATGGCCGAGCATCGGGACGGGCGGCGCCGGCAGCACGCTGTCGGCGACCAGGTGGGTGCCCTCGGGGAGGAAGGTGCCCGGGTCCTCGGGCAGGAGGCCGACGAGGTGCTTGCGGTCGGTGCGGAGGGTGTCGGCGCGGGCGTAGGAGCGTTTGCCGATGAAGTCGGGCTTCTTCTTCGAGACCACCCAGCTCATGCCGAGGTCCTGCGGGGTGACGGTGCCGTCGGTGTCCTGGCCGACGATGGGGTAGCCCTTCTCGGCGCGCAGGACGTGCATGGTCTCGGTGCCGTAGGGGGTGATGCCGTACGCGGCCCCGGCCTCGTACAGCGCCTGCCAGAGGGTGAGGGCGTCCCAGGGCGAGACGTTGATCTCGTAGGCGAGTTCGCCGGAGAAGCTGATCCGGCAGACCCGGGCGTCGATGCCGGCGACGGCCGTCTCGCGCCAGGCCATGAAGGGGAAGTCGTCGTTGGACACGGCCAGTTGGGGTGCGAGTGCGCCGAGGACGTCTCGGGAGCGGGGGCCGACCAGGGCGACGGTGGCCCACTGTTCGGTCACGGACGTGCAGTGGACCTTGAGGTCGGGCCACTCGGTCTGCAGCCACTCCTCCATCCAGTCCAGTACGGCGGCCGCGTTGCCGGTCGTGGTGGTGACCAGGAAGCGGTCCTGGGCGAGGCGGATGACCGTGCCGTCGTCGAAGAGCATGCCGTCCAGGCGGCACATGACGCCGTAGCGGATCATGCCGACCTTCAGGGTGGACATCATGTTGGTGTAGAGCCGGTCGAGGAACACGGCGGCGTCCGGGCCCTGAACGTCGATCTTGCCGAGGGTGGAGGCGTCCATGAAGGCGACGCCGTCGCGGGCGGCGGCGCACTCGCGCAGCACGGCCGTCTCCATGTCCTCGCCGCCTCGCGGGTAGTACCAGGGGCGCTTCCACTGGCCGACGTTCTCGAAGAGCGCGCCGTGTTCGACGTGCCACGTGTGCAGGGCCGTGGTGCGGATCGGGTCGTGCAGGGCGCCCCGGTCGCGGCCCGCGAGGGTGGCGAAGGAGACGGGGGTGTACGGGGGCCGGAACGTGGTCGTGCCGAGTGCGGAGACGTCCACGCCGAGCAGTTCGGCGACCACGCCGCTGGCCAGGACTCCGGAGGTCTTGCCCTGGTCGTTGGCGGTGCCGGCGGTGGTGTAGCGCTTGGTGTGCTCGACCGAGCGCATGCCGGCGCCCGTCGCGCGGGTCAGGTCGTCGACGGTGACATCGCGTTGGAGGTCGACGAAGCGGGGGCGGCCGGTGCGACCCGGGACGGCGTACACGTGCATCGGCGGCGTCGGTCGCGGCTGGGCGGGCACCTGCGGGAGAGGGGGTGCCTCGGAGCGGTAGCCCTCGGCCTCGATGGCGCGGGCTCCGGCGGCGGCGCCCTGGGCGAGGACGGCGGCGAGGCCGAAGACGCCGCCGGCGCTGCCCGCCACCTCGACCGCCTGACGGCAGGTGTCGGGGACGAAGGAACCCAGCGCCTCGTCGTGGCGCAGCTTGCCGCCCGCCTGGCTGAAGAGGTGCGCGGCCGGGTTCCAGCCGCCGGACACCAGCAGGAGGTCGGCGGCGAACCGCCGCTGTCCCTCGGACTCCCCGTACGGGGCGACGGACACGGCGGTGAGGCGCGGTTCGCCCTCCGTGCCGGTGACGGCGTGCCCGGCCAGCACCTCGATGCCGGCCTCGCGGGCGCGCCGCGCCCACTCGCCCGGTTCGGGGCGGGTGTCGACGATCGCAGCGATGTCGACGCCCGCCGCGGCGAGGTCAAGGGCCGCCGCGTAGGCGCTGTCGTTGGTGGTGAACACGACGGCGCGGCGGCCCGGCAGGACGCCGTGGCTCAGGGCGTGGGTGCGGGCAGAGGCGGCCAGCATCACGCCGGGGCGGTCGTTGTCCGCGAAGGCGAGGGAGCGCTCGTGGGCGCCGGTGGCGAGGACGACACGGCGGGCGCGGATGCGCCAGACCCGTTCGCGGGAGACATGTGCGGGAGCGCTCGCGCCCAGGTGGTTGGTGCGGCGTTCCACGGCGAGGAGGTGGTTGTCGTCGTAGTAGCCGAAGACGGTCGTGCGGCGCAGCACCCGGACGTCGGGGGCGGTGTCGAGATGCGCACTCAACTCGCGTGCCCAGTCGAGGAGTTCACTGGTACCGAGCAGGCTGCCGCCGAGTTCGGGCCGGTCGTCGGCGAGGATGACGCGGGCACCGCTGCGGGCGGCGGCGGCCGCGGCGGCGAGGCCGGCCGGGCCCGCGCCGACGATCAGCAGGTCGCAGTGGGCGTGTACGGCGTCGTAGCGGGCGGGGTCCGGTTCGGTGGCGAGGCGGCCCTGGCCGGGGAGGCTGCTCGCGACGAGGCCGTCGTACAGCTCGACGGTGGTCGCGGGGAGCATCGGCTCGGGGAAGGGGGCCTCGATCTGGATGACCGCGTTGGGTTCCTCGACGCCGGCCGAGAAGATGCCCCGGGGGCGGCCGAGTTTGATGCTGGTGCCCGTCTGGATGACCCCGTTGGCGAGGAGGGCGGAGGCGAGGGTGTCGCCTCGGTAGCCCTGGTACTCGGTGCCGTCGAAGACGAACGTCAGGGGGGTGTCGCGGTCGATGTGGCCGCCGGTGGGCAGACGGAAGGGCTGAGTCTCGCCCCCCGCCGGCGCCGGACGGGCCGGTGGTGCCGGGCTGGGCCGGGGAGTGGCCGGACGCGGCTCGGGGCTCGCCGGGGGCTCCACGAAAGCCGCGCGCGCGTCGGAGCTCGGCGCGCGCCGCAGTTCCTCCGTGGCCGGGCGCGGTTCTCCCGCCCGGTACACCGCCAGGATCTCGTTGGTCGCGGTGTCCCGTACCGCGTTGAACCACTTGCGGCAGCCCGCCGCGTGGCTCCACCGCTCGGCGAAGGGGCCCTTGGGGTTGTCACGGAAGAAGAGGTAGCGGGCCCACTCCTCGTCGGTGAGGGCCGACGGGGTCTCGGGGTAGGGCACGTGTCCCTGGCCGCCGTAGTGGAACTCGGCCTCGTCGCGGGGCCCGCACCACGGGCAGGTGATGAGCAGCATGGTTGGGCTCCCTAGTGGGCCACCGCGGCCGCGCCGTGCTCGTCGACGAGCGCGCCGGTGGTGAAACGGTCGAGCGAGAAGGGGGCGTTGAGGGGGTGGGGGGTGTCGTGGGCGATGGTGTGGGCGTAGACCCAGCCGACCCCCGGGGTGGCCTTGAAACCGCCCGTGCCCCAGCCGCAGTTGAGGTAGAGGTTGTCGACCGGGCTGAGGCCGATGATCGGGGAGGCGTCGGGGCTGGTGTCGACGATGCCGCCCCAGGTGCGCAGGACGTGGGCGCGGGCGAAGACCGGGAAGAGCTCCAGCGCGGCGGACATCTGCTCCTCGATGATGTGGAACGCGCCGCGCTGGGTGTAGGAGTTGTACGAGTCGATGCCCGCGCCCATCACCAGCTCGCCCTTGTGGGCCTGGCTGACGTACACATGGACCGCGTTGGACATCACGACCGTCGGGTGCACGGGCTCCAGCAGCTCCGAGACCAGTGCCTGCAACGGGTGGCTCTGGAGCGGGAGTTCGATGCCGGCCATGGCGGCCAGGACCGAGGTGTGGCCCGCCGAGCAGAGCGCGACCTTGCCGGCCGCGATCGGGCCGAGCGTCGTCCGCACGCCGACCACTCTGCCGCCGACCACGTCCAGGCCGGTGACCTCGCAGTTCTGGATGATGTCGATGCCCGCGGCGTCCGCGGAGCGGGCCAGGCCCCAGGCCACGTGGTCGTGCTTGGCGATGCCGGCCCGGGGCTGGTAGGTGGCGCCCAGGACCGGGTAGCGCACGTCCGGGGAGATGTTGACGATCGGGCAGACTTCCTTCACCTGCTCGGCGTCCAGCCACTGTGCGTCCACGCCGTTGAGGCGGTTGGCCTCCACGCGGCGCACGCTGTCCCGGACGTCCTGCAGGCTGTGCGCCAGGTTCAGCACACCGCGCTGGGAGAACAGGATCGGGTAGTCCAGTTCCTCCGCCAGGCCCTCCCACAGTTTGAGCGCGTGCTCGTAGATGCCGGCGCTCTCGTCCCACAGGTAGTTGGAGCGGATGATGGTGGTGTTGCGGGCCATGTTGCCGCCCGCGAGCCAGCCCTTCTCCAGCACGGCCACGTTGGTGATGCCGTGGTTCTTCGCGAGGTAGTGGGCGGTGGCGAGACCGTGTCCGCCGCCGCCGACGACGATCACGTCGTAACTGCGCTTCGGCTCCGGTGTGCGCCACAGCCAGTCGGGGTGTTCGGGCAGCTCGGCGCCGGGGGTACGGGGGCTCATCGGACGTCTCCGTCGTGTGAGAGGTACGGATGCTGCGAGTACTCGGGGACGTGCGCGTTCATACGGCGGTCGCGTTCCTCTCGGCGGCCTCGGCGACGTTGGCCAGCAACATCGCCCGTGTCATCGGTCCCACGCCGCCGGGCATCGGCGCGAGCCATCCGGCGACCTGGGCGGCGTCCGGGTGGACGTCGCCGACCAGGCCCTCGTCGGTGCGGGTGATGCCCACGTCCAGGACGGCCGCGCCGGGGCGCAGCATGTCCTTCGTGATCAGTCCGGGTGAGCCGGCCGCCGCGACGACGATGTCCGCCTCGCGTACGTGCCAGGCCAGGCCCGTGGTGCCGGTGTGGCAGAGGGTGACCGTGGCGTTCTCGGACCTGCGGGTGAGGAGCAGGCCGAGGGGCCGTCCCACCGTGATGCCGCGGCCGATCACACAGACCCTCGCTCCGGCGATCGGCACCTCGTAGCGGCGCAGCAGCTCGACGATGCCGCGCGGGGTGCACGGCAGCGGCGCCGCCTCGCCGAGAACCAGCCGGCCGAGGCTGACGGGGTGCAGGCCGTCGGCGTCCTTCGCCGGGTCCATGCGCTCCAGCACGGCGCCCGCGTCCAGATGGCGCGGGAGCGGCAGCTGGACGATGTATCCGGTGCAGGCCGGGTCGGCGTTCAGCTCGTCGACGACGTCCTCGACCTGGCGCTGTGTGGCGTCGGCGGGCAGTTCACGACGGATCGAGGCGATGCCGACCTGGGCGCAGTCCCGGTGCTTGCCGCCCACGTAGGCACGGCTGCCGGGGTCGTCCCCGACGAGGACGGTCCCGAGACCGGGCGGAGGCCCGCCGGCGGCGGTCGACTTGCCTACACGCTCGGCGATTTCACGACGAATGACGGCGGCCGTGGCCTTCCCGTCGAGCAACTGTGCGCTCACGGACGGTGCTCCTTCCGATCTCCGGACCCACTCACCCACGAAGACGGGACATCGACGGGTCGAACAGCGGCTCCTCGGCCACCACGGCCTCGACGCGCTGGTCGAAGTACCCGATGTGCAGCGCGGTCCCGGGGACCGCCAGCTCCGCCGGCAGCCACGCGTACGCGATCCCCTTGCCGATGGTGTAGCCGTACGCCGCGCTCGTGACGTAGCCGACGGCCGAGTCGCCGTCGTAGACCGGCTCCTTGCCCATGACGACCGACCTGGGGTCGTCGATGGTGAGGCAGGTCAGCTTCCGGCGGACGTCGGCCGCGCGGCGCTCCAGCGCGGCCTTGCCGATGAAGTCGTCCTTGTCGCGCTTGACGGCGAAGCCGACGCCGGCCTCGTAGGGATCGTGCTCGTAGGTCATGTCGGTGCCGAAGGAGCGGTACCCCTTCTCCAGGCGGAGGCTGTTGAAGGCGCCGCGCCCGGCGATGACACCGCCGAGCGGCCGGGCGGCGGCCCACAGGGTGTCCCACAGCTTCTGACCGAGGTCGGCGGTCGTGTACAGCTCCCAGCCGAGTTCGCCGACGTACGACAGCCGCATGGCCGTGACCGGGACGGTGCCGATGTGGGCGCGCTTGGCGCGGAAGTACTTCAGGCCGTCGGCCGAGAAGTCCTCGTCCGTCAGCGGCTGGAGGACCTTGCGGGCGAGCGGGCCCCACAGGCCGATGCAGCAGGTGCCGGCGGTGATGTCGCGGACCTGGACCGTGCCGTCGGCGGGGAGGTGGCGGGTGAACCAGTCGAGGTCGAGGTTGCCGTTGGCGCCGACCTGGAAGACGTCGCGGGCGAGGCGGGCCACGGTGATGTCGCTGCGGATGCCGCCGTCGTGGTCGAGCAGCAGGGTGTACGTCACCGAGCCGACGGACTTGGCGACCTTGCCGGTGACCAGGCGCTCCAGGAAGGCGGCGGAGCCGGGGCCGGTGACCTCCAGGCGCTTGAGGGCCGTCATGTCGTACATCGCGACGGTCTCGCGGGTGGCCTGGGCCTCGGCGCCGACGATGGGCGACCAGTACCGCGCGGCCCAGTCGTTGGGGGTGGGGATGTTGCGGCCCTCGACCAGGGGGGCGTTGGCCTCGTACCACTGGGGGCGCTCCCAGCCGGCCGCCTCCAGGAAGACGGCTCCGTGCTCCTGCTGGCGGGTGTGGAAGGGGCTGGTGCGGATCGGGCGCGGGTCACCGGACGGCTGCAGGGGGTGCAGGATGTCGTAGACCTCGACGAAGTTCTGGCAGTCGCGGGCCAGGACGTACTCCGGGGACAGCTGGTGCGGTTCGAAGCGGTTGACGTCGCACTCGTGCAGGTCGAAGGAGGAGCAGTGGCCGTCGACCAGCCATTCGGCGACGGCCCGGCCCACGCCCGCGGAGTGGGTGACCCAGACCGCCTCCGCGACCCAGAAGCCCTTGACGTCGGGGGATTCACCGAGGAGCGGGTAGCCGTCGGTGGTGAAGGAGAACAGGCCGTTGATGCCCTCCTCGACCTTGGCCTGCGCCGTCGCCGGCAGCAGGGACTGCGTCTCGGTCCAGGCGTCGGCGAAGTCCTCCTCGGTGAACTTCAGGACCGACGGCATCGCGTCGGCCTCGTCCACGGAGAGGATGTCGTCGGCGGAGATGGGCATGGGGCGGTGGCCGTAGTAGCCGATGCCGATGCCGTCGTAGCGGTCGCGGTAGTAGAGGTCGGCGTCCTGGTGGCGCAGGATCGGCCGCACCGCCTCCTCGGTCTGGCCGGCCAGTGCCGGCACCGGGCCGGTCCAGGCGAGCTGGTGGGCGAGCGGGGTGAGCGGGAGGTTCATGCCGACCATGCGGGCGATCCTCGGCCCCCAGATGCCGGCGCAGCACACGACGATGTCGGCCGGCAGGTCGCCCTGGTCGGTGCGGACGCCGGTCACCTCGCCGTCCGTCCGGAGCACGTCCAGGACCTCGTGGCGGGCGAGGAAGGTGACGCCGCGCTCGGTGGCGCGGCGGATCTGCGCCTCGACGGCGAGGACGGCCTTGGCGAGGCCGTCCGTCGGCACGAGGAGGCCGCCGAGGACCCGGTCGCGGTTGACCAGCGGGTGTTGTTCGACGCACTCGTCGGCGCTCAGCAGGCGGGCCTCGATACCCCAGGCGGTGATCCAGCCGTGGCGGCGGTGCAGTTCGGTCAGGCGCTCGGGGGTGGTGGCCACTTCGAGGCCGCCGACCTGGAGGAAGCAGGGCTCGCCGTCGACGTCGAGGGAGCAGAACTTCTCGACGGTGTAGCGCGCGAGTTCGGTCATGGTCTTGGACGGGTTGGTCTGGAAGACCAGGCCCGGGGCGTGCGACGAGGAGCCCCCGGTGGCGGGGAGCGGGCCCTGGTCGACCACGGTCACTTCGGTCCAGCCGCGCGCGGAGATCTCGTCCGCGAGGGCCGCGCCAACGACGCCCGCTCCGATGATGACCACTCGGGGTCCCGCCATCGCCGCACCTCCGATTGAAATCGAGTCCAGCCGGTTCAGTTGCTGTCTGCGCAACAAGGTTCAGGTTGCGCAACTCAATGTGCCTGCCGCGAGGAGGGGGTGTCAAGAGGTCCGTGACCCGAGGAAAACGGCATCGGGGACGGCCCCGGACACGGCACCGGACGGGGTCCTCGGACCGCCCCCGGACACGGCGATGCCCGGTGGGCGGCGCACCTGGGTGCACGCCGCCCACCGGGCATGTTCGACCGCTGATCCGTCCTGCGGTTACTTGATCCAGGCCTCGACCTTGGCGCGGTTGGCCTCGACCCACTTCTTCGCCGCGGCCTCGGGCGTCATCTTGTCCACCGCGATGTACTTGGCGACGGTGTTCTGGTCGTCGTTGGTCCAGGTGAAGTTCTTGACCAGGTCATAGGCCGGGCTGCCCGACTCGGCGAACTTCGTGCTGACGATCTTGTCGAGTTCGTAGACGGGGTAGTCGCAGGCCACCTTCTCCGCGTCCGCGTCGCAGCCCGCCTTGTACTCCGGCAGCTTGACCTTGACCAGGGGCACCTCGGCCATGAACCACTGGGGCTCGTAGAAGTAGCCGATCACCCATTCCTTGTCCTTCTCCGCCTTGCGGAAGGCCTGGATGAGGGCGGTCTCGCTGCCCGCGTACACCACCTTGAAGTCCAGCTTCAGGTTCTTCACCAGGGCCTCGTCGTTGGTGACGAACGACGGGTCGCCGTCGAGGAGCTGGCCCTTGCCGCCCGACTCGGAGGTCTTGAACTTGTCGGCGTACTTGTCGAGGTTGTTCCAGTCGATGATGTCGGGGTGCGCCTTCGCCAGCCACGGCGGCACGTACCAGCCGATCAGACCCTCGTTGCCGGTCGCCCCGGCCTCCACGGCGGTCTTCTGGTCGGTGATGTACTTCTTCTTCAGGTCGTCGTGGCCCCAGTTCTCGATGACCGCGTCGACCTCACCGGTCCCGAAGCCCTGCCAGGCGATCTCCTCCTTGAGGTCCTTCTTGGTGACCTTGCAGCCGAGGTCCTTCTCGGCGACGTACGCGACGACCGCCGCGTTCGCCTCGTAACCCACCCACGGGTTGACGGCGAGGTTGAAGGTGCCGCACTTGCCCGAGCCGCCCGACTCGTCGGAGCCCGACGACGAGTTGTCACCGACCTTCGCACCGCTGCAGGCGGTGAGGGCGAGGCCGAGGACGGCCAGTCCGGCCACGCCGGCTCTCCACTGTCGTATAGGTGTTGCCATGGTCAGTGCTCCTTATGCGCTGACGCGCCGCGCGGCGGCCTGCGTGATCCGGTCGAACATGACTCCGAGAAGGACGATGGCGAGGCCCGCCGCGAGTCCCTTCCCGTACAGCTGCCCCTGGGAGAATCCGGCTACGACGTCGTAGCCGAGGGCACCGGCTCCCACCAGGCCTCCCACCACCACCATGGACAGTACATAGATCAGACCCTGGTTGGTGGCGAGCGTCAACGCACTGCGGGACATGGGCAGTTGAACCTTGGTGATGATCTGCCAGGTGTTGCACCCGGCGGCCGTGGCCGCCTCCACGGTGGTCGCCGGTACGGCCCGTACCCCATCCGCGATGATCTTGATGGCGACCGGGGCGGCGTAGACGATCGCGGCGACGATGGCCGTGAAGCGGGTCGCGCCGAACAGCGCGAGGAACGGCACGAGGTAGACGAAGGGGGGCATGACCTGTGCCGCGTCCAGGGTGGGCCGCAGGACACGGTCCACGAGCGCGCTGCGCCCCATCCACACGCCGAAGGCCATGCCGAGCACCATCACCAGCACCGTCGCGACGAGTGTCGAGGCCAGCGTGGTCATGCTGTCCGACCACAGGCCCGTACCGAGCAGCAGGCCCAGGCACACGGCCGCGGTGACGCCGGCGCGCCAGCCGCCGAGCACCGTGCCGAGCGCGATCAGCACCGCGGCGACGAGCCACCACGGGGAGTCGGTGAGCAGCGACTGGAACGGGTTGAGCAGGCCGTTGGTGAGAGCGTCCCGGAAGGCGTTGGTGAGGCCGGAGAGGCTGTCCTGCACCCAGGTGGTCGTGGTGTCCGCCGCTCGCGCGACGGAGCTGCCGACGTCGCCCTCACCGGGGAACTCGGCCGCCCACACATAGGTGTGCGACAAGAAGACGAGGACGGCGGTGACGACGCCACCGGCGGCCAGCAGCGGCCGTCGCCAGGTGACGAAGCGTCCGGTCGAGCGCCGTGCCGTCTCCTGGCGCGCGCTGGCGGCGGTGGTGACCCGGTCCAGGACGATGGCCATGACGACGATCGCGAGTCCCGCGTTGAAGGCGGTACCCACGTCGAGCGACTGCAGGGCCTGGAGGACGGTCTTGCCGAGGCCGGGCGCGTCGATCAGGGCCGCGATGGTCACCATGGCCAGGGCCGCCATGATCGACTGGTTGACGCCCATCACCACGGTCCGCTTGGACATCGGCAGCAGGACCTTCAGCAGCCCCTGCCACCGGGTGGCCCCCAGCGAGTCGGCCGCCTCGACGGTGGTCTCGGGCACCGACCGGATGGCGTGCGCGGTGATACGGATCGCGGGCGGCGCCGCGTAGATCACGGTGGCGATGGTGGCGGAGGCGCCGCCGATGAGGAAGAAGAGGGTCAGCGGGGCCAGGTAGACGAAGGTCGGCATCGTCTGCATGAAGTCCAGGAACGGTGTCACGAGCCGGTTGAACCGCTCGGACAGTCCGGCCCACACGCCCAGCGGGATCGCGAACAGCAGCGCCACGAACACGGCGGAGACAGTGAGGGCCAAGGTGTCCATGCTCTCCTGCCACAGGCCCTGCAGCCCGAGGAAGGTGAAGCCGGCCACGGCCAGGAGGGCGACCCGCCAGTTGCCCACGGCCCAGGAGACGTAGCCCGCGATGCCGACGACGCCGAGCCAGCCGATCTGCGGGAGGGGCCGGTCGGCGGAGGGCTGGGAGATCAGTTCCTGGATGAAGGTCACCAGAGTGTCGATGACCAGGCGGATCTCGTTGAAGAAGTACAGGAACAGCGGGTTGGAGTTCCGGTTGGCGCCGACGGAGTCGTTGAGGTCGTTGATCCACCGGTGCAGGTCCGTGAGGTCGGCCGCCGCGAGGGTGAGGGTCTGCTTGCCGCGCAGCACGGCGAAGAGCAGCAGCCAGGCGATCAGGATCGCGGCCACCACCGTGCCGCGCCCGACCCGGCGCAGCCGGGCGGCGGGTGAGGCGGCCGGGGGCGCGGTGTCCGTCTTTCGGGGCGGTTCGGGCTGCTGCGGTTGTTCGGGTCTCTCCACGGCGACGGTCATCACATGCCGCCTTCCTGCCCGGCGACCACCGCGAGGATCTCCTCGTCGCCGACGATGCCGAGCAGCTCACCGTTCTCGACGACCTTGACGGGCTTGTCGGCCGCCAGGACCGCCCGGGTGGCCTCGCGCACCACGACGTCTGGGCCGAGTTCGGGACCGTCCAGGGCGTCGCCGTCGTTGAGCGGGCGCATGATCCAGCGCAGGGTGAGCACGTCGCCGCGCGGGACGTCCTTGACGAACTCGCGTACGTAGTCGTCGGCCGGGGCCCCGACCAGTTCGTCGCCGGTGCCGCACTGGACCATCTTGCCGTCGCGCATGATGAGGATGCGGTCGCCGAGCTTGAGGGCCTCGGAGAGGTCGTGGGTGATGAACACCATCGTCTTGCCGACCTCGTGGTGCAGCCGGATGACCTCGTTCTGCATGTCACGGCGGATCAGCGGGTCGAGCGCCGAGAAGGGCTCGTCGAAGAAGAGGACGTCCGGGTCGCCGGCCAGTGCCCGGGCGAGTCCCACGCGCTGCTGCATACCGCCGGAGAGCTGGTCGGGGTAGGAGTTCTCGTAGCCGGACAGACCCACGAGTTCGACGACCTCCAGGGCCCGCCTGGTGCGCTCCGCCCTGCTCATGCCGCGGATCTCCAGCCCGAAGGACACGTTGTCGACGACGCGGCGGTGGGGCAGCAGCCCGAAGTGCTGGAAGACCATGGAGAACTTGCGGCGCCTCAGGTCGCGCAGGCGTGCGGCGTCGGCCTGGCGGATGTCCTCGCCCTCGAAGACGATCTCCCCGGCGGTGGGTTCGATCAGCCGGGTCAGACATCGCACCAGGGTGGACTTGCCGGAGCCGGACAGTCCCATGACGACGAAGACCTCGCCCTTGCGGACGTCGAAGTTCACGTCGCGCACGGCGGCGGTGCATCCGGTACGGTCCATCAGCTCGCGGCGGGTGAGGCCGCACAGTTCCTCCGACTCCGGCACCCGGTCCGCCTTCGGCCCGAACACCTTCCACAGCCGGCGCACGGATATGACCGGAGTACCGTCCGAGTCCTCGGGGGTACCGCGCCGCTCCGGCGCCTCGGTCTGTGTTGGGGTCACGATCGGCCTCTTCTCGGCATTCAGCCGCGGAACCAGTGTTGCGGCCGGGGTTGGATGTTCTGCCAGATGTGCTTGGGCTCTCGGTACTCGTTCAGACCGGTCGGTCCCAGCTCCCGGCCCACGCCCGAATGCCCGAACCCACCCCACTCCGCCTGCGGCACATAGGGGTGGTAGTCGTTGATCCACACCGTGCCGTGGCGCAGCCGCCGGGCGACCCGCTGGGCCTTGCCCGCGTCCTGGCTCCAGACGGCGCCGGCGAGCCCGTACTCGGTGTCGTTGGCGATGCGTACGGCGTCGTCCTCGTCGGTGAAGCGCTCCACGGTGAGCACGGGTCCGAAGGACTCCTCGTGCACCACGCGCATGTCCTGCCGGCAGTCGTCGAGCACGGTCGGCGGGTAGTAGAAGCCGTCCGCGAGTGCCGGGTCCTCGGGCCGCGCGCCGCCGCAGCGCAGGACGGCCCCCTCGGCGAGGCCGGCCGCGACGTAGGCCTCGACCTTCTCCCGGTGCTGCGCGGAGATCAGCGCTCCGGTCTCGGCCTCGGGGTCGAAGGGGCCGCCGAGCCGGATCCGCCGGGCGCGGCGGACGACCTCGTCGACGAAGGCGTCGTGGATCGAGTCCTCGACGATCAGGCGGGCGCCCGCCGAGCAGACCTGGCCCGAGTGCAGGAAGACGGCCGTGAGGGCGAAGTCGACGGCTGTCTCGAAGTCGGCGTCGGCGAAGATCACGTTGGGGTTCTTGCCGCCGAGTTCGAGGGCCACCTTCTTCACGGTCGCCGCGGCGGTGGCCATGATCCGTTTCCCGGTCTCCAGTCCCCCGGTGAAGGACACCATGTCCACGCGCGGGTCCTCGGAGAGCGGGGCGCCGACCTCGGGTCCGGTGCCCAGGACGAGGTTGGCGGCGCCGGCCGGCAGTCCCGCCTCCTCCAGTGCCCGCATCAGCAGGATCGAGGTGGAGGGGGTGAGTTCGCTGGGCTTGAGGACGATCGTGTTGCCGGCCAGCAGGGCCGGGGCGACCTTCCAACTCGCCTGCAGCAGCGGGTAGTTCCAGGGAGTGATGAGGCCGCAGACACCGATGGGCTCGTGGACGACCCGGCTGACGGCGTCGTCACGCCCGGTGTCGATCACCCGGCCGGCGTCGGTGCCGCCGAGCCCGCCGTAGTAACGGAAGCAGGAGACGACGTCGGCGATGTCGTACTCGCTCTCCACCAGCCGCTTGCCGCTGTCCAGCGACTCGGCGCGGGCGAACTCCTTGGCGTCCCGCTCGATGAGGTCGGCGGTGCGCAGCAGCAGGGCACCGCGCTCCCGCTCGGGGGTGTGGGGCCAGGGTCCCTCGTCGAAGGCGGCACGGGCCGCGGCGATCGCCGCCTCGGTGTCGGGACGTGTCCCCTCCGATACGGTCGCGGTGAGCGTGCCATCAGCGGGACAGCGGATCTCCCGGCGCCCTCCGGCCACCGGATCCCGCCATTCGCCGGCCACATACAGATCTGCCACGCGCCAAGCCCTTCAGCTGAAATGCGTTGCGCATCATGCATTCAATTGCTTGTGGTGGAACACCTTTGCGAATGCCGTCGACCTACGTCAAGAGGTTGGCCGATGACGATTTCGCCATGAGGACACTTCCCCGACCACTCTTGACCGCGAGCGGCGTCGAGCCGACCATGTTGCGTATCGCTCACCTTGTTGTGCAATACGCACCGACGGAGGCCACCGTGTCCGTAAGGTTCCCTCGATCGCAACCTGGCCGTGAGTTCGTCCTCACCCTTTCCTGCCCCGACAGCGCCGGACTGGTCCACGCGGTGAGCGGCTTCCTCGTCAGGAACTCGGGCAACATCCTGGAGAGCCAGCAGTTCGACGACCGCCTCCAGGGCCGCTTCTTCATGCGGGTCCACTTCGACGTCTCCGACCCGGACGCGACCATGAAAACCCTGTGCGACCGGTTCGGCCCCGTGGCCGAGGCGTACGGGATCACCTGGGCGCTCAGCGAGGCGTCGACCCCGACCCGCACGCTCATCATGGTGTCCCGGTTCGGCCACTGCCTGAACGACCTGCTGTTCCGCGCGCGCAGCGGCTCCCTGAACATCGAGATCCCCGCGATCGTCTCCAACCACCGGGACTTCGAGGGGCTGGCGGACACCTACGGCATCCCCTTCCACCACATCCCGGTCACCAGGGACACCAAGGCCGAGGCCGAGGCGCGTCTGCTGGAGCTGGTCCGCGACCTGGACATCGACCTGGTGGTCCTGGCCCGCTACATGCAGATCCTCTCGGACGACCTGTGCAAGCAGTTCGAGGGCCGCGCCATCAACATCCACCACTCCTTCCTCCCCAGCTTCAAGGGCGCGAAGCCGTACGACCAGGCCTACGACCGCGGGGTGAAGCTCGTCGGCGCCACCGCGCACTACGTCACCTCCGACCTGGACGAAGGGCAGATCATCGAGCAGGACGTGGTCCGGGTCGACCACTCGCTCGACCCCGGGGACCTGGTCACCGTCGGCCGGGACGTCGAGGCGCAGGTCCTCGCCCACGCGGTGAAGTGGCACAGCGAGAGCCGTGTGATGGTGGACGGCAACCGCACGGTCGTCTTCCGCTGACCACCACGCGAACGAGGGGCGGGACCCGGATGGGGTCCCGCCCCGCTTCGTATACGTCCCCTTGTACGCGACCTCCGCGCACGTCCTCTGTATACGTCCCGCGTCACGCGCTCTGTATACGTGCGCTTGTACACGTCATACGTGCGCTTGCACACGTCTTCGAGAGGCCGGCCCACCCGCCGCGCCTCAGCCCCCGAGCCGCTCCAGCAGGGCCCGGCGCCACGCCTCCGTCTCGGCGATCTGGTTGAAGGTGAACAGGTGCAGCCCGGCCACCCCCGACGCGGGCGCGGCGAGCATCTCCCCGGTACGCGTCAGCAGCTTCTCCGGCGCGTACCCCCCGGGCGTCGCGAACCGCAGGAACCACGAGGGGTGCTTCGTCAGGAAGCGCGTCGACTCGCCCACGCCGATCTTCGTCGCCATGGCCAGCAGCTTCGCCCGCTGCACGGGTCCGGCGACGCCGACGTGCACGGGCAGCGCGATGCCCCGGCCCCGTATCCGGGTGATCCACTCCCCCAGCACCCGCGGGTCGAAGCACAGGTTGCTCACGACGTACGTGGCGTGCTCGCGCTTGTCCCACATCGCCTGGACGGTGATGTCGTCGTGGATCAGGGGATGGCTCTCGGGGTAGCCGGTGACGCCGACACGGGCGAACGGCGCCCCCAGCTCGCTCAGCCGGCGGAGCACCGGCAGCGCCCCGTCGTAGGCCCCGGCCGGCGGGTCGGCGTCGCCCGCCGGGACGAAGACGTCCTCCACGCCCACCTCCCGCAGCCGGTCGACGACGTCCTTCAGGTGCGCGTCGTCCCGCAGCAGCCGCGCGGGCACGTGCGGGACGACGCGCCGGCCGTGCGCCGCGAGCCGGGCGGTCAGGTCGAGGGTCGGTTCCAGGCCCTTGACCGGCGACGCCGTCACCGTGACGACGACGTCGCGCGGAACATGGGCGAGGACCTTGTCCTCGGTCGCCTTCGCGGGCAGCACCTCGTAGCGGACGCCGTCCAGCAGCGTCCGCAGTCCTGCGGCGCCCAAGGTCTACCCCGCCTGCTTCTGCTGCGCGTCGCGGTGGCGGTAGTAGGCGGCCTCGGACGGAGCGAGCGGCTCCTTGCCCAGGATCAGGTCGGCGGCCTTCTCCGCGATCATCATCACCGGCGCGTAGATGTTGCCGTTGGTGACATAGGGCATCACCGAGGCGTCCACGACGCGCAGGCCCTCGACTCCGTGCACCCGCAGGCCGGCCGGGTCGACGACGGCCGTCTCGTCGCTGGAGGGGCCCATCTTGCAGGTGCAGGAGGGGTGCAGAGCCGTCTCGCCCTCCTTGGCGACCCAGGCGAGGATCTCCTCGTCCGACTCCACCTGCGGACCGGGCGAGACCTCCCCGTCGTTGTACGGGGCGAGCGCGGGCTGGCTGAGGAGCTTGCGGGCCACGCGGATCGCCTCGACCCACTCGCGGCGGTCCTGTTCGGTGGAGAGGTAGTTGAACCGCAGCGCGGGGTGTTCGCGCGGGTCCTTGCTCTTGATCTTCACCGAGCCGATGGCGTCGGAGTACATGGGGCCGACGTGCACCTGGTAGCCATGGCCGCCGGCCGGCGAGGAGCCGTCGTAGCGGACGGCGATCGGCAGGAAATGGAACATCAGGTTGGGGTACTCGACGTCCTCGTTGCTGCGGGCGAAGCCGCCGGCCTCGAAGTGGTTGGTGGCGGCGGGCCCCTTGCGGAAGAGCCACTGCAGCCCGATGAAGGGCGCGCGCCACTTCGCCATGTACGGCTGCATGGAGACCGGCTGCTTGCAGGCGTACTGGACGTACACCTCCAGGTGGTCCTGCATGTTCTCGCCGACCCCGGGGAGGTCGTGGACGACGTCGATGCCGAGGGCGCTCAGCTCCTCGGCGTTGCCGACGCCGGAGAGCTGCAGCAGCTGCGGGGAGTTGATCGCGCCGCCGCAGAGGATGACCTCCTTGGCGCGGACCTGCTTCAGGGCGCCGCGGCCGCGCCGGTACTCGACCCCGACGGCGCGCTTGCCCTCGAACAGGACACGGGTGACGAGGGAGCGGGTCCTGACGGTGAGGTTGGGCCGCTTCATGGCGGGCTTGAGGTACGCCTTGGAGGCGGAGAGCCGGCGTCCGCGGTGGACGTTGCGGTCGAACTTGGCGAAGCCCTCCTGCCGGTAGCCGTTGACGTCGTCCGTGGCCGGGTAGCCCGCCTCCTCGGTGGCCTTGAGGAAGGCGCCGAAGAGCGGGTTGGTCGCGGGGCCGCGTTCGAGGACGAGGGGGCCGTCGTGGCCGCGGAACTCGTCGTCCGGGTCGGCCGCGAGACAGTTCTCCATACGGCGGAAGTACGGCAGACAGTGGGCGTAGTCCCACGTCTCCATTCCGGCGTCGGCCGCCCAGCGTTCATAGTCCATGGGGTTGCCGCGCTGGAAGATCATGCCGTTGATGCTGCTGGAGCCGCCCAGCACCTTGCCTCGGGCGTGATAGACGCGTCGGCCCCCCATATGGGGTTCGGGCTCGGACTCGTACTTCCAGTCGTAGAAGCGGCTGCCGATCGGGTAGGTCAGCGCCGCGGGCATGTGGATGAAGACATCCCACGGGTAGTCGGACCGGCCGGCCTCCAGCACCAGCACCCGGTTCGCCGGATCCGCGGAGAGTCTGTTCGCCAATGCACAGCCGGCTGATCCGCCGCCGACGATGACGAAGTCGTATTGCAAGGGAGCCATGGTGCCTCGTCTCGCTCGCGCCGTAGATACGCGAGCATGCTAGTCGAGTAGCGCTATGCGCACTAGGTTGCGAACCGCGCAACTTGCATGGTCATGGGTTACGCCGTCGTTACTTGCAATGGTGTTGTTTACTACGCGTATAGTTTCACTGTGAGCAACTACAGCAACGACACGGAAACCTCGAACTCGCAGGCCGGCGGAGTGCAGTCGGTGGACCGCGCCATCAGCGTGCTGGAGATCCTGGCCCACCGGGGCGAGGCCGGCGTCAGCGAAGTGGCCGCGGAGATCGACGTTCACAAGTCCACCGCCTTCCGCCTGCTCGGCGCCCTGGAGGCGCGCGGTCTGGTGGAGCAGGCGGGCGAGCGGGGCAAGTACCGCCTCGGCTTCGGCATCGTGCGCCTGGCCGGCGCGGTGACGGGACGCATCGACATCACCCAGCAGGGCCGCCCGGTCTGCGAGAGCCTCGCCGAGGAGATCGGCGAGACCGTCAACATCGCGGTACTGCAGGAGCACTACGCGGTCAACCTCTACCAGGTACGCGGTCCCGGAGCGGTCACGGCGCACAACTGGGTCGGTCAGCTCACCCCTCTGCACGCGACGTCGAGCGGCAAGGTCCTGCTGGCCTACCTGCCCGCCAAGCAGCGCGCCGCGCTGCTCGCCGAGGCCGGCCTCAAGAAGGTCACCCCGCACACCATCACCTCGAAGACGAAGCTGGAGAAGCATCTCGTCGAGGTGCGGGAGGCGGGCTACGCCTGGACCCAGGAGGAACTGGAGATCGGCCTGCACGCCATGGCCGCGCCGGTGCTCGACCGGGAGGGCGAGGTCATCGCCGCGCTGACCGCCTCCGGCCCCTCCTACCGGTTCACCGAGGAGCGGATGCGCGAGCTGGCCCCGGTGCTGGTCAAGGGCGCCCAGGAGATCAGCCACCGCATGGGCTACCTGGGCTGACCCTCCGGCTGCGCGGAGCCGCCGCCGAGGCGCTCGTTCACCCAGTCGTGGAAGGCGCCGATGTGGTGCTCGCTGGGCACCAGCACACCGCCCTTGGCGTACAGCCGTGAGTGCATTCCGGGCTGGGTGCGCTCGCACGCCTCGAAGTCCTGCCGGTTGACCAGGTCGAAGAGTTCCACGGACCGGCTGACGTCCTTGCCGCTGTCGACGACGTGCGGGAGGTAGAGCCAGTCGCACTCGACGATCGTGCGGTCGACGGCCACCGGGTACATCCGGTGGAAGATCACGTGGTCGGGAACGAGGTTGATGAAGACCTGCGGCCGGACGGTGATCGCGTAGTAGCGGCGGTCCTGCTCCTCGGCGACACCGGGTATGCGGTCCAGGCCCTCGGAGCCGTCCACGGTGAAGCCCTGGACCTCCGCACCGAACTCGGCGCCGTGCCCGACGTAGTACTGGGCCGCGTAGCCGTCCGCGAACTCGGGCAGCACCTCGGTGAGTTCGGGGTGGATCGTGGCGCAGTGGTAGCACTCCATGAAGTTCTCGATGATGAGCTTCCAGTTGGCCTTGACGTCGTAGACGATCCGCTTGCCCACCGAGAGGTTGTCGATGTCGTAGCGCTCGATCGACTCGACGTCGCCGAGCCGCTCCACGATCGCGCCCAGCACGTCCTCCTCGAAGGAGGGCGGGTTCTCGGCGAGGCAGACCCAGACATAGCCGAGCCATTCGCGGACGGCCACGCTCACCAGGCCGTACTCGGTGCGGCCGACGTCGGGCATCTTGGTGAGGTTGGGCGCGGCGACGAGCTTGCCGTCCAGGCCGTAGGTCCAGGCGTGGTACGGGCACTGGAAGGCCCGCTTGACCTCGCCGCTCTCCTCCGTGCAGAGCTTGGCCCCCCGGTGCCGGCAGACGTTGAAGTGGGCCCGGATCGAGTTGTCCCGGGCGCGGGTGACGAGGATGCTCTCGCGGCCCACGTCGACGGTGCGGAAGGCGCCGGGCTTCGCCAGGTCCGACGAGCGGGCGACGCAGAACCACATCGTCTCGAAGATGCGCTCCTGTTCCAGGGCGAAGATCGCGGGATCGGTGTAGGCGGAGCCGGGGAGGGTGGCGATCAGGCTGTCCGGCAGGCTGGTCGAGGTCACGGTGCACTCCTCGGGGGAACGTCGTGGATCGGGCGGTCACGCGCCGGGAAGAGCGACTCCGGACGGCGTTGGGTGGGGAGCGACGCCGCGTGCCCGGGAGGGCCGCGGCGCGGTGTGGGGCGTGGGGCCGGGTCAGCAGACCGCGGCGGCGAGCTGCTTGCGCCAACGGGTGAACAGCCGTGGCTGGTTCATCCCGAGCACGGCGACCGGGTGGCCGGCGCGCCGGTAGACGGCCAGCACGTTGCGGTCGTCTGCCGCGCCTTCCTCGACCGTGACGCTGTCGGCGCCGGCCGCGTGGCCGGCGAACTGGATCTTGACGCCGTACTGGTCCGACCAGAAGTACGGCGGCCGGGGCACGCCCGGTTCCACCGCTCCCCCGGCCAGCAGGGTGGCGACGGCCGCCGCCGGGCGTTCCTGTGCGCCCGTCCAGTGTTCGACGCGGCGGTGGTGGCCCGCGCGGGGGTCGTACCAGGAGGCGCAGTCCCCGACCGCGACCACACCGGCGAGGCTGGTGCGGCCGTCCGCGCCGCACTTGACGCCGTTGTCGAGCGTGACGCCGGATCCTTCCAGCCAGTCGACGCACGGGAGTGCGCCCACCCCCACGACGACGATGTCGGCGGGGACGCTGCGGCCGTCCTCCAGCAGGACGGCCTCGACCCGGCGCTCCCCGCTCAGTCCCTTGACACCGACACCGCACAACAGCCGTACGCCGTGGTCGAGGTGGAGGGCGGAGACGATGCTGCCCATGGCCTGGCCGAGGGGGGCGGCGAGCGGCGTGGGTGCCGCTTCGACCACCGTCACCTCCAGGCCGAGGGCGTAGGCGGTGGAGGCGACCTCGGCGCCGACGAAACCGCCGCCGATCACGACCAGCCGTCCGCCCCTGGTCAGTTCGTCCCGCAGGGCGCGGGCGTCGTCCAGGGTGCGCAGGACGTGGACCCCGGCGAGGCCTTCGGAGCCGGGCAGCCGGCGGGCGGCCGCGCCGGTCGCGATGACGAGACCGTCGGCCCGGACCTCCCTGCCGTCCGCGAGGCGGACCGCACGCCGGGTGGCATCCAGGCCGGTGGCACGGGCCCCGAGGAGCCACTGCGCGCCCAGATCCTCGCCGTCGCTCTCCAGGGCGAGGTCGGCCTCGCCCAGGCCGCCGGCCAGGAACTCCTTGGACAGCGGGGGCCTGTCGTACGGGCGGTGGGTCTCGTCGCCGATGACGACCAGCCGTCCGTCGTAGCCCTGTTTCCGCAGCGAGCGCGCCGCCGACAGACCGGCCAGCGAGGCGCCCACGACGGCCACGGTCCTCACGCGGGACCTCCGGCGAGCCGGGCCGCGACGCAGGGCGGCAGGTTGGGGGCGTCCGTGGACACCCGGACGTGGATCATGCCGTCCTCGACGACGACCTCATGGGTCCGCACCGGGAGTTTGGCCGGCGGGGAGTCGACGGCGCCCGTCCTCAGGTCGAACTTCGAGGCGTGCAGCGGGCATTCCACCTCACAGCCCTCCAGCCAGCCGTCGGCGAGCGAGGCGTCCTGGTGGGTGCAGGTGTCGTCGATGGCGAACAACTCGCCGTCGTCGGTGTGGAACACCGAGACCGGCGGGTCGACGTCGAGCCGGATGGCCTCGCCTCGCGGGAGATCTGCGAGACGGCACGCGGGAATCATCATGACACCTCGGGTGCGTATAGCGAAACGGATTGCGGTTAGCGCAACAACAGTCTGAGGTCGCCCAGAATCCTTGTCAAGGCGTCGAGGCGCACGCTTCGGACGGGTGCGCCAGGCGTCGTCGGGGCAGCCCGAAACGCCCGTCCCACCTGCGGAAACAGGTGAGACGGGCGCCGTGCGGGGGTCGCTGCGGGGACGGTCAGAAGCCGCGGTCGATCCACTCCTGGAGGTGCGGTGCCTCCGCGCCCACGGTGGTCGTCCCACCGTGTCCGGTGTGCACGACCGTGTCGCCCGGCAGTGTCAGCAGGCGGGCCCGGATCGAGTCCACGATGGTCGGGAAGTCGCTGTACGACCGTCCTGTCGCCCCCGGTCCGCCCGCGAACAGGGTGTCGCCGCTGAAGAGGGCCGCCAGGCCCGGCGCGTACAGGCAGACCGCTCCCGGAGCGTGGCCGGGCGTGTGCAGCACGGTCAGCTCCACCCCGGCCACGGTGAGGACCTGGCCGTCGGCGAGTTCGCCGTCGGGGGCCCGGTCGGGGTGGGTCTGCTTCCACAGCGGCAGGTCGGCGGGGTGGAGCAGGATCGGCGCGCCCGTGCGCTCGGCGAGGGCGGGGGCGGCGTCGATGTGGTCGTCGTGGGCGTGGGTGCACACGATGGCCCGCAGGGTGCGCCCGCCGAGGGCCTCGGCGATCGCGTCGGCGTCGTGCGCGGCGTCGATGACGACGGCCTCGGTGTCGTCGCCGACGATCCACACGTTGTTGTCGACGTCCCAGGTGCCGCCGTCCAGCGAGAACGTCCCCGAGGTGACGAGCTGTTCGATGCGGGCGGCCATCACAGGACCACCACCGAGCGCAGGACGTCGCCCCGGTGCATCCGCTCGAAGGCCTTCTCCACGTCGTCCAGCGCGATGGTCTCCGTGACGAAGGCGTCCAGGTCCAGCCGGCCCTGGAGGTACAGGTCGATGAGCATCGGGAAGTCACGGGAGGGCAGGCAGTCGCCGTACCAGGAGGACTTCAGCGTGCCACCGCGGCCGAACACGTCCAGCAGGGGCAGCTCCAGCTTCATCTCCGGGGTGGGGACGCCGACCAGGACGACCGTGCCGGCCAGGTCACGGGCGTAGAAGGCCTGCTTGTACGTCTCCGGCCGGCCCACCGCCTCCACGACGACGTCGGCGCCGAAACCGCCGGTCAGCTCACGGATCGCCTCGACGGCGTCGGTGTCCTTCGAGTTGACCGTGTGGGTCGCGCCCAGCCGCCGTGCGGTCTCCAGCTTGGCGTCGTCGATGTCGACGGCGATGATCTTCGCCGCGCCCGCCAGGTTCGACCCGACGACCGCCGCGGCCCCCACGCCGCCACAGCCGATGACGGCCACGCTGTCACCGCGCCCGACGTTGCCGGTGTTGATGGCCGCGCCGATACCGGCCATCACCCCGCACCCCAGCAGTCCGGCGGCGGCCGCCGAGGCGGCCCGGTCGACCTTCGTGCACTGCCCCGCCGCCACCAGCGTCTTCTCCGCGAACGCGCCGATGCCCAGCGCCGGCGACAGCTCGGTGCCGTCCAGCAGGGTCATCTTCTGCTTCGCGTTGTGGGTGCTGAAGCAGTACCAGGGGCGTCCGCGCAGACAGGCCCGGCACTGTCCGCAGACCGCGCGCCAGTTGAGGATGACGAAGTCACCGGGGGCCACGTCGGTGACGCCCTCGCCCACCGACTCCACGACTCCGGCCGCCTCGTGGCCCAGCAGGAAGGGGAACTCGTCGTTGATCCCGCCCTCGCGGTAGTGCAGATCGGTGTGGCAGACCCCGCAGGCCTCGATCTTCACCAGCGCCTCACCCGGCCCGGGGTCCGGCACGATGATCGTTTCCAGGCTGACGGGGGCACCCTTGCCCCGCGCGACGACAGCACGGACCTGGTGAGCCATGGTCACTCCTCGGCAGTAACGAGACCGGAGTCTGCAGTTGCTTATTGCGGTACGCATCGCACCTACCGCAACACAGCATCGTGGAGTGCCGACCGGCGGTCAAGGAGTTCCACGGTCGTCGGCGCCGCTCGCGGCCCAGGGCCCTTCTGACGGATCTCCGTGGGAGAAGGAGCGGCGTTCGGTGCGTGCTCTCGGCGTGGCGGGCGGAAGACCTCGTACTGGACGTACTTGGGCTTTCGCCCGGTGCGGCGAGAGGGCGTGCCGGGCGTCGCGACGCCGCGGAGATCCGTCAGAAGGGCCCTACGCGTCGCCACCCTCGCCGGGGAGAGCCTGCTCGGCCCAGATCGTCTTGCCGGTGCGGGTGTGGCGGCTGCCCCAGCGCTGGGTGAGCTGGGCGACGAGCAGGAGGCCCCGGCCGCCCTCGTCGAAGGCGCGGGCGCGGCGCATGTGCGGGGCGGTACTGCTGGAGTCCGACACCTCGCAGATGAGCGTCGTCTCACGGATCAGCCGCAGCTGGATCGGGGACCCGCCGTAGCGGATGGCGTTGGTGACCAGCTCGCTCACGATCAGCTCGGTGACGAAGGAGACCTCCTCCAGCCGCCAGGCGGCCAGTTGGTCGCAGGCCAGCTTGCGGGCCTGCCCGACGAAGGCGGGATCGGCGGGCACGTCCCAGGTGGCGACCCGGTCGGCGTCCAGCGCCCGGGTCCGGGCCAGGAGCAGGGCCACGTCGTCGACGGGCCGGTCGGTCAGCAGGCTCCGCAGCACTTGGTCGCAGGTCTCCTCCAGGGGACGGTCCGTGCCGCGCAGGGCCTGGCGCAACCGCGTGAGTCCGTCGTCCAGGTCGCGGTCCGGTGCCTGGACCAGGCCGTCGGTGTAGAAGGCGAACACACTGCCCTCGGGGACCTCGAACTCCGCCGTCTCGAAGGGCAGACCGCCCACGCCGAGCGGCGGCCCGATCGGCAGGTCGAGGAACGCGGCCTCGCCGTCCGGGGCGATCAGCGCCGGTGGCGGATGGCCGGCCCGCGCCATGGAGCAGCGGCGCGAGACGGGGTCGTAGACGGCGTACAGGCAGGTGGCGCCAATCTCCCCCGGGCTCTCCGCGCCCTCGGGCTCGTCCGTGGTCCGCTCGGAGTCCAGGCGCAGGACGATGTCGTCGAGCTGGGTGAGGAGCTCGTCCGGCGCGAGGTCCACGTCGGCCAGGGTGCGCACGGCCGTGCGGAGCCGGCCCATGGTGGCGGACGCCTGCACACCGTGGCCCACGACATCGCCGACGACGAGGCCGACCCTGGCCCCGGACAGGGGGATGACGTCGAACCAGTCGCCGCCGATCCCGGCGCGCGTGCTGGCCGGCTGGTAGCGGGAGGCGACCTCGACGGCGGCCTGGCGGGGCGCCCGGTGGGGCAGGAGACTGCGCTGCAGTTCGAGGGCGATGGCGCGTTCGCGGGTGTAGCGGCGGGCGTTGTCGACACAGACCGCGGCGCGGGCGGCGAGTTCCTCGGCGAGCAGCAGATCGTCCTCACCGAAGGGCTCGGCCGTGCGGTGCCGGGAGAGGATCGACAGGCCGAGGGTGATGCCCCGGGCGCGCAGGGGCACGGCCATGGCCGAGTGGATACCGTGGATCTCGATGCTGCGGGCGCGCTCCGGTGAACCCGCCCACAGCCGCCCGGTGACGTCGTCGGGCTCGTACAGCACGGCCCGGCCGGTGGTCAGCGCGCGGTCCGGCGGCGACCCCGCCGCGTAGGTGTGTCTGCTGCCGACCGGGATCACGGCCTCGGGGCAGCCCTCCAGCACGGACCGCTGGGCGGTGCGGCGGAAGACGAGGGGATCGGCGCCGGGCGAGACGGTGGTCTCCTCACCGGCCCGCACCGAGTCCAGCAGGTCCACGATGACGAAGTCGGCGAGGTGGTCCGCGCACACCTCGGCGAGTTCCTCGGCGGTGCGGGTGACGTCCAGGGTGGAGCCGATCCGGTCGCCCGACTCGTTGAGCATGCTCAGCCGCCGCCGGGCCAGGAACTGCTCCGTGCTGTCGATCGCGGCCAGACACATGCCCCGTACCGCGCCGGAGCCGTCCTTCAACGGGCTGAGCGACACCAGCCACGCGTGCTCACGGGCCTCGCCCGGTGCGCGCAGCCAGGCCTCGAACGGCATGGGCTCACCCGTGCGCAGGACACTGCGCACCGCCTCGTCGAGGCCCTCGAAGCCCGGCAGCCGTCGCCGTCCGTCGACCGACTCCCCCACCCGGCGGCCCAGCAGATCCTGCTGCGACCTGCCCATGACCCCTTCCATCGCGGAGTTGGCGGACACCGCGAGCCCGTCCTGGTCGAAGAGCGCGATGGGCACGGGAAGCTGGTCCAGGGCCCATCGACGCAGCCGCACGGCCGGCTCCGGCACCGTGGCCGTCAGAAACCACTGAACCTCACCCGACGCGTCCAGGAGCGGGTGGGCCGCCAGCTCCAGTTCCACCCCGTGACCGTCCCGGTGCCGCGCGTGCACGGAGCCCTGCCAGTCGGCCGGTTCGGCGAGAGTGGCGCGGGCCGCGGCCGGAAGGGCGTCGGCCAGTAGATCGGCCGCCCGGCGGCCCACCACCTCCCCGTGCTCGTATCCGAGGACCCGTCGGGCGCCCGCACTCCACGCGGTGACCAGCCCCCTGGCGTCGACCGCGGCCGAGGCGACACCGTGCTCGCCCATCGTTCCTTCTCTCCGTACGACCGGAGCCGTCGTCCATGGGCCCACAGACCGACGACAGGGCACTGCTTCCAGGGTTCATTGTGCGCCGGGCACGCCACGCATGGCGCGCGACCACCCGGAACGCCCGAGCCCCTACCCTGCCACGCCACGCCCCCGCGGGCGCCCGCTTTCGCGAGCGCCTGTGCGCCGGTGGAGAGGATGGTCGGCGGAGGCCGTGGGGCCACAGGAAAGTGGGGAGACCTTGGTGGAGTCAGGAGAGCCGGTGGAGTCAGGGGACGGGGCGGTGGCGGGCGTCCGGGAACGGCCTCGTGGTCTGTTCGTCGGGTTGTGCGTGCTGGACGTGGTGCAGCTCGTCGACCATGTGCCGGGGGCGAACGAGAAGCTGACGGCTCGAGCGCAGCTCGTGACCGCGGGCGGCCCGGCGGCCAACGCGGCTGTCGCGTTCGCCCACCTGGGCGGCGCGGCCACCCTGCTCACCGCGATCGGCGGCCACCCGCTGGGGGCCGTCGTCACGGCGGACCTGGACCGGATGGGCGTGAGGGTGGTGGACCTGGCGGGCGGCTCGGCCGCGCCGCCCGCCGTGTCGTCGGTTCTGGTGACCGCGTCCAGCGGAGACCGCGCCGTCGCGTCGACCAACGCGACGGCGTACCGGCTCGCCCCGCCCGAGGGTCTCGACGCGCTGGTGGCGGACCACGATGTCGTCGAGTTCGACGGCCACCACCTGGAGTTGGCCGTGGCCGCCGCGCGCGCGGCGCGTGCCGCCGGGCGCCGGACCGTGTTCGACGGGGGCAGCTGGAAGGCGGGTACGGAGAGGCTGCTGCCGTCGATCGACGTGGCCGTCTGCTCGGACGACTTCCGTCCGCCCGGCGCGCACGGGCGGGCGGGCGCTCCGGCCGGCGCGGCGGCGGACACCCTGCGGTTCCTGCGGGACCACGGCGTGGCCTGGTCGGCGGTCAGCCGGGGCGGGCGGCCCCTCGTGTGGGCGGGGCCCGGCAGCGGTGGCACGGTGGACGTTCCCGCCGTACGGGTCGCGGACACGCTGGGCGCGGGAGACGTCCTGCACGGGGCGCTCGCCCATCGCCTCGCACCGCTGGACGACATGACCGCGCGGGGCTTCGCCGAGGCCCTGCGCGCGGCGGCCGAGGTGGCCTCGCGGGCGTGCGCCTCGTTCGGGACGCGAGCCTGGATGCGGGAGACATAGACCGACACCCGTCGATACATCGGAGCTATCAACCCTGAGCGTCACGATGAATTCGCATCGCTTCCGCATCACTTCCGCATCGCCTCTGCATTATCGGCCCATCAATGCCGCCTCATTGACGCCCACTCACTCGCCTACCTATGTTTCATCGCGGCATAGATCCGATGATTCGCGTGAGTCCGTCTTGGAGGCACCATGACCTCTCGCTCCGCGCACGATCCGTCCCGGCGTACCGTCCTCGCCACCGGTTCCGCCCTGACCGGCGCCCTCCTGGCCCCGGGGCCGCCCGCACAGGCCGCGGCGGCCGGCCGTACGCGGGCCGGGGCCGCCGCGCCTCCCGTGGACCCCTGGCGCACGGTCCTCGACGACGCGGACCTGGTCTGGCGGCGGATGCCGGCGGCCTGGCACGAAGGCCCGTTCCTCGGCAACGGCTTCCTCGGCTCCGGGATCTACGCGGAGCCGGGCGCCGGACCGGGCGCCGGACCGGGCGCCGCGCCGAGGGCCGTGCGCTTCAACGTCCAGCACTCCGAAGTGCAGGACCACCGGCCGGAGTTCGGGTCACTGTTCGGCCTGGCCCGGCTGCCGATCGGGCACTTCACCCTGGAGCCGGTGGGCGCGATCACCGGCGTCGACTGGCGGCTGTCGCTGCGGGACGCCGAGTTGACCGGAACGCTCACCACGGACCGGGGGACCCTGTCCCTGCGGGCCCTCGTCCACAACGACCGTTCGGTCCTCGCCGTGGAAGTGATCCCGAGCGAAGGTGAGCGCGGCTTTCGCTGGGTGTTCCGTCCGGCGGAGGCGATCAGTCCGCGGGCCGCCTTCAAACCGCTGCCGGACGGCTACCGCGGCAACCCGCCCGCCGAGGTCGCGGACCACGCGGGCGTGGCCGCCGCCGTACAGCCGCTGCTGGCCGGCGGGCAGCACGTCACCGCGTGGCGGGAGCGGAGCCGGGGCCGGACGCGGACCCTGTACGCGCACGTCGCGCACTCGTATCCCCGGGCCACCGCCCTCGGCCGGGCCCTCGCGGCGGTCCGCGCGGCGGCCCGGCTGCCCTACTCCGCACTGGCCGTGCCGCACCGCGCGTGGTGGCACGCGTACTACCGCAAGAGCTTTCTGTCCGTCCCCGACGCCCGCATCCAGCGCTTCTACTGGATCCAGCTCTACAAGGCGGCCTCCGCCGCCCGCCGCGACGCGCCGGTGATGGCCACGTGCGGCCCCTGGCTGGAACCCACGCCGTGGCCCAACACGTGGTGGAACCTCAACGCGCAGCTGGAGTACTGGCTCGTCCACGGCTCCAACCATCTCGAACTCGACGCCATCACGCGGGCGTTGAGCGATCACCGGGACAACCTCGCCAAGGAGGTGCCGGCCCCGTACCGCGCCGACTCGTTCGGCATCCCCCGCACCACCGATCCCCAACTCGTCAACGGTGCGACCGGCCCCCTGGTGGGTTACGGCGTCGGTGTTCCCGGCCAGGATCCGCCGACGCCCGAAGTCGGCAACCTGACCTGGGCGTTGCACAATGTGTGGCTCACCTACCGGCACACCATGGACGAGTCGGTCCTCCGTGACGTCCTGTTCCCCCTGTTGCGCGGGGCGGTCACCTACTACCTGCACTTCCTGGAGCCCGGCCCGGACGGCAAGCTGCACCTGCCCGCCACCTTCTCCCCCGAGTACGGCGGCAACTCGCGCGACTGCGCCTACGACCTGATGCTGCTGACCTGGGGCTGCCGCACCCTGCTGGAATCCGCCGAGCTGCTGGGGATCGACGACGCGCTGGCACCCCGCTGGCGTGAGGTGCTGAGGAAGCGGGCGCCGTACCCGACGGACGCGAACGGGTTCATGATCGGCGCGGACATCCCCTTCGCGAAGTCCCATCGCCACTACTCCCATCTGCTCGCGGTCTACCCGCTGTACGAGCTGACGGGCGACACGCCCGAGGAACGCGCCCTGATCGAACGGTCGTTGGCCCACTGGGTGGGCTTCGAGGGCGCGCTGCAGGGGTACACCTTCACCGGTGCCGCCTCGATCTCCGCGCTGCTCGGCAAGGGCGAGGACGCCTTGCGGTACCTCGGGGAACTCATGACCCGCTTCATCAAGCCCAACACCATGTACCAGGAGTCGGGGCCGGTCATCGAGACGCCCCTGTCCGCCGCACAGTCGCTGCACGACATGGTGTGCCAGTCGTGGGGCGGTGTCATCCGGGTGTTTCCCGCCCTGCCCGCCGCCTGGACCGATCTGGCGGTGCACGACTTCCGTACGCAGGGCGCCTTCCTGCTCAGCGCGCGCCGCGAGAGCGGCACCACCCGCTGGGTGCGGCTGACCGGCGAGGCGGGCGCCCCCTGCCGGGTACGGCACGGGATCGCCGGGCCGATCGAGGTGCGGGACGGGCGGGGCCGCCCTCTGCGGCACACCGCCGTCGGTGACGGGGTGATCCACGTACCGCTGGGCAAGGGCGAGTCGGCGCTGATCACCGCCAGGGGCGACCGGCCCGATCTGACGGTCAGGCCCGTGCGCCCGAACGCCGACGCACCCCGCTGGGGGCTGCCCGGCTAGCCGGGCGGCACGAGAAAGGGCTTCCTCGTCGGTTCACTCATCTGATCCGAGGAGGAAGCCCATTCCCACATAGGTCCACACCAATAAAGGTCGTACGAGCCCTTTCGCCCTCCGGTACGCCATGGCATGCTCACCGCTCAGCACACATCTGAACGTCGTTCACATCCATGAAAGACCGTGGGAAGGGCGAACGGACATGAGAGACGCACACGGGGCCGCCACGGCGCGGGAACACCCGCTGCGTGGTCCGCGCGTGCTCGACCGCGATGTCCAGGTACCTCGGGTCGCCGGTCTGCCGGGCCGCGAACGCGAGCGGGTCGAGGTTCATCATCGTGTCGATGATGACCCGGCCGGCGTTGCGCGGATCGGTCAGCGCTCCCCAGGCGCGGATGAAGCGGCCGCGCGGGTTGTACCGCTGGATCAGGGAGTCGGCCGCCCGTACGGCACCCGTCCGCCACGCGTCGTCGCCCGTCAGCCGCCAGGCGGTGACCCATGAGGGGGAGAAGAGGAAGCCGAGGTCGTGGGTGCTCGTGTCGTACCGGCGGGGGCGAGCTTCTGCGCCGACTCCAGTGCCCAGGTCCGGAAGGCGTCGCCCTCGGTGTGCAGCCACGCCATCCACAGGGTTCCGGGCCAGAACCCGCCGACCCAGTCACCGTTCTGCGAGTAGACCCACTTCTCGAACCTGGTCCCGACCGGGAAGGCGGTCACCTGGGGTGCGACGGCGCACACTCCGCTCGACCGCGAAGTCGGCGGCCGCGCGGAGTGTGCGCCGGGAGGACCGCGGACTCCGGTCGGCGACCGCGACCGTCGACGCCGCCGATGCTGGTTCGGATGCCCATGCCGATGCCGATGCCGGTGTGGTACCCATCGTCACGGCACCGGCGGCCGTGGTCAGGACGCTGCGTCGGGACACACTCATGGTCCACGCCTCCAACTGTGCAGTAGGAGCAAGGGGTTGACCGAGCGTGACACAGCGACCACGTCAAAGTACATTCATGTGAGCAATGTTCATGAATGTGAACCAAGCGGCGAGCCGACGGCATCGCTCCGGTCCACGCCGGCCGTGAGGGTCGTCTCGCGGACGGTCAGGCAGTCCTCCAGGAAGGCGAGGGCTCGCAGATGGTAGGAGCGGGCGGCCCAGCCGAGGCTGATGTTGTGCCCGGCCGCCGGCTGGCGGTCGACCGTGACGTGCGGCGCCCCGGTGAAGTGCGCGGCCAGTTCGGTGAGCGCCTCGTCGTCGTGGCGCCACCAGGCCTCGTGTTCGGCGAAGGTGAGCCGTACGGGCACGCGGACGCGGGGTGCCGTGGTGCGGAAGAGCAGCGGCCAGCGGGGCAGCTCGGCCCGTTCCCGGGCGGGCACGGGCTCGACGATCGAGCCGCTCTCCCTGAAGGTGCCGGACGGATAGAGCCGCAGCGGCCCCCAGCTGCGGCGCAGCCGGTCACCGCCCTCGTGGGTGGTGGGCAGGTCGTGCGGCTCGACGGCGTACCGGTGGCCGCAGCCGGAGATGTCCACGCCGAGCAGGCGCGGCGGGCCGGGGTCCGCGGCGGCGGTGAGCGCCACCTTTCCGCCGTAGGAGTGGGCCAGCAGGAACAGGCCCGCGCCCGTGTCGTGGCGGGAGGCGAAGTCACGCAGGGCCGCGCGCAGCGCGAGGGCCTGTTCGGTCAGGTTCTGGCCCTCGGGGAACCTGGCGGCGGAGTGCCGGTAGCCCGGCCGGTCCACGGCCAGGACGGTGTAGCCGAGGCCCGCCCCCAACGTCAGCAGCGACTGCCGCGGATGGGCCCGGCAGTCGAAGTAGCCCGCGTTCATGCCACCGCCGTGCACGGCGACCACGACGGCACGCGTGGGCCCCCCGGGCGGCTCGACGAGCAGGGCGGACAGGGGCACCCCCGCCGCGTCCAGGGTGATCCGGCGCACCCCGCGCGACGTTTCGTGGACCGGTCGGGTCATGGTCGTTCTCCTCCGGGCGGTGCGGCCAAGGCTCTCCCGTCCGGTGATGTCCCGCACCCGCACCGCCACGGGGAGGCGGACCGCGCCCCGGGCGGGCCCGGGGCTCGCTCCCGCGTCCAGCCGCCCCACCACCGCGTTCCGGAGCGGCGCCGCGTGGCGGGAGGAGGTCTGGCCGGGGAACGTGCGGGCTCCGCCAGATGGCGGCCTGGCCGGACCGGGCCTGGCCGGACCTCTCGTGTTCCCCCCGCCGCTGATCAGTCCTCCGCCCCGCGACTGATCAGCCCTCGTCGGCAGCGCCGGTCAGCCGGCCCCGCCCCGCCGCCCTCGGACCTTTCCGAAGCGACGGCGCGGCTCCGGGGCGCACGCCGGCCAGAGGGCGAGCACGGCGGCCAGGACGCCGGCCCACAGCACGTGGGCGTCGTCCCAGCGCGGGGCACTCGGCGGGACGAAGAGCGCGAAGCGGTCCGGGAGAAGCAGAGCGGCCGTCACCGGCAGGGCCAGTACGGCGCCCGCCACGGCCGGCCCCGGCACGCTGAGCGCGCTGAACCGCACCGTCGTCGCGGCCAGGGCGAGCGCCAGCGCGCACAGGGCGCCGGCCTCGACCGTCACCGCTCCCGACGGCAAGGCGGCCCATTCCTCGGCGTCGGCGCCCGCCCGCAGCACACCGAGCACCGCCGCCCACCAGACCGCGACCGCCGGCAGGACGACGGCCACGCGCACGGCCTGCCGCAGTGGACGGGGCACCGGAGGGACACCTGTGGTGTGCCGGGCCGGATCGTCCAGGACGAACGCCAGCCCCACCGCCCCGCACAACGCGGCCGTCCGCAACAGGTCGACCACAACCTCCGCCGGGAGGTCCACCGAGAACAGCACCGGTACGGCGGCCACGGCCAGCCCCAGTGCCCAGCCGGCGGCGAACACGGTCCACGGCAGCGACCGTGCCGTGGGCCGCACCAGGGCCGCCACCACCGGCAGCCGTCGCCTCACGCGCACTGGTACTCCCGGTCGTCGGCGGTCTCGGCCGGGGCGGTGACGCCCAGCAGTGCGGCCGCGCGGTCGGTGGACGTACCTGGGGCGGACAGCTCCACCCAGGCCGTTTTCACCCTGCGGTCCACCTCCTGCGCGGGCTCGTCCAACACCGCCTGGAGGACGGCCAGTTCACGACCGCGCAGGACGACCGCGGCCACCGGCGCCTGGATCACCCCCGGGCTGTAGGGCCCCTGCCCCAGCTTCTCGAACATCGCCTCGCCGTCCCGGGTCGCGCGGACCGCCAGCCAGACCATCAGCACACCCCGGGCGTCGCAGTACACGCCCTCGTAGCGCTCGTGGTCCACGACCAGCCCCCGGGCGACGCTCGCCGCGAACTCCAGTTCCCGCTCGCCGCCCCACGCGGTGGACGCCGTCACCTCGCCGGGCGCGGCGGGCGGGAGGTCCCTCTGACCCGACGGTCCGTCGAGCGCGGCGACCCTCTGCCGTACGGTCAGCGCCCGCGTCGCGTCCGGTGCGCCGGTCAGCGACCGGACCTCGTCCGTCACCCGGGCCCACTCGTCGATCCAGGGGGTGAACTCGGGGAACGCGCAGTACGTCGTCGCCCCGCGCCGCTCGCAGTCCTGCACCGTCGCCGGGGTGCGGGTCGCCCTCTCGCGTGCCGCGCGCACCGCGTCCGTCGGCGCGGTGCCCTGGAGGACCACGGTGGTCACGACCGCGCCGAGCGCACCCAGCGCCGTGGCCCGCACGGCCCGTGTCCGGCCGCCGCTCAGCAGCACCGCGCCGGCCGCCACGAGCACCGCGAGCGCCAGCAGATACAGCGCGTGCCAGGCAGCGGGGCGGCCCAGCAGGTCGGACGGCAGGGGCCGCGCGCCCTCGTCGAACAGTACGGGGGCCAGCCCGCGCAGCCACGCCGAGCTGCCCGCGTCGGCGACGAAGACCATGGTGACCGCCAGGACGGCGACCACCGCGAGGGGTGCCACGAAGGCCGACCGGGCGACCCGGCCGAGCAGCACGCCCAGGGCGCCGGGCAGGAGGACCAGCAGCGGCCCGGTCGCCAGCTCGGACACCGAGCCGTGGCCCACCGCGCCCGGCTTCAGCGCCGCGGCCGTGAACTGCCCGGCCACGATCAGCGCCCCCACCAGTACCATCGGCAGCACCGACAGCAGATGGGCGACCGTGTGCCGCCACGACGGCAGCACCAGCACCCCGAAGTACGCCTCCGTGCCCCGCCGGTGCGAGCGCAGCACCGCCATGTTCACGGCGATCATCACCGCCAGCCCCAGCAGCAGCTGCCCGATCTGTGTCTCGCGGTCGATGTCCTGAAGCACCGGGTAGGTGTCCTCCGACTCGTCGCTCGACCCGAGGAGCAGCGTCAGGTACACCGCCACGGCGATCAGCACCAGAGGGTGCAGCAGCAGGCGCCGCGCCTCCACCCGGGCCAGCGCGAGCACCGCCCTCCGGCCGCCCCGTACCCGTATCGACTCCGGCCGCGGCGCGGCGACCGGTGTTCCCGTCAGGGTCGTCACGCCGCCACCTCCGCCACCGGGTCGCCGCCGAGCGACAGGAGGTAGCCGTCCTCCAGCGTCGGTTCGACCAGCCGCGCGCCCGCGGGCGGGTCCCCGACGTTGCGGAACTCGCCCGTCCCGGTGCGCCATCCGGCCCTGGCGCCCGGCTGCCGCTCCGAGCTGTGCCACACCCGGCCGTCCGCCACGGCCGTCAGGTCCGCGGCCGTGCCGTCGAACCGCACCCGGCCCTTGTCCATCACCACCACCCGGTGACACAGCATCGCCACGTCCTCGGTCTGGTGGGTGGACAGCAGCACCGTCCGGCCCTCGCCGGCCTCCGCGATCAACTCCCGGAAGCGCATGCGCTGTTCGGGGTCGAGCCCGACGGTCGGCTCGTCGAGGACCAGGAAGCCGGGGTCGCCGACCAGAGCCGCCGCCAGCGCCACGCGCTGGCGCATACCGCCGGAGAGCCGCCGTATCCGCTTGCCCCGCTCCTGCGTGAGACCGACCGCGTCGAGGACCCGGCGGGCCTCGGCGTGCCGGGCCCGCCGGTCCGTCAGCTCCTTCAGGATCGCCACGTAGTCGATGAACTCGAAGGCGGTGAAGTCCGGATGGAACCCGGGGTTCTGCGGGAGGTAGCCGAGGACGCGTCGTACGTCCTGCCGGCCGTGGACCGTGCCGGGGTCGTGTCCGAGGACGGTGAAGGCGCCGTTGTCCGGGGGCGTGGCCGTCGCCAGGATGCGCAGCAGGGTCGTCTTGCCCGCGCCGTTGGGGCCGAGCAGGCCCGTGACACCTTCGGAGAGCCGCAGGGTCACGTCGTCCACCGCCCTGGTACCGCGATGGCTCAGGGTCAGCCCGGCGGCCGAGACCGTGGGTCGTGTCATGACAGCCTCCTGGCTGCGAAGGGAAGGGATCGGCGGGAGGGGCCGAGGGGGCGGCCGCTGTCGAAGCGGTCCCGCGCCGCGACCAGCAGGACGGTCGACACGGCCGCGACGGCCGCCGCCGTGCCCTGGCCCTCGGCGGTGAAGGGCAGCGGGGTGCCCGACGCCAGCAGACGGCTCAGCAGCACCAGGGCGGTCCAGGCGGCCGCGACCAGCGCCGGCGCGAGAACGGGCCCCAGCCGGGCGGTCAGCGCCACGCCCGTCGCGGTCAGCGCGAGCGCCGGCAGCAGCCAGCCGAGCGCGGCCAGGCCGAGGGACGGCAGCGCCAGGCTCGCCAGTCCGCTGAGCAGGGTCGTCGTCGACAGCACCGCGACCGTCCGCACCATCAGCAGACGGAAGGTGTGCATCGGCGCGACCACGGCCGTCTCGTACGTCGGGTCCAGCCCCGGCCCGAAGGACAGGGCCACCCCCGCCAGCGGCAGCAGCGGTGCCGTGGCCAACAGCATCAGCGGTGACGCGGCAAGTCCCACGCCGACCGCGAGCAGCAGGGTGAGCACCACCGCGCCGAGCCAGGAACGGCGCAGCACGGGGGTCGCCGCGAGCAGTCGGGCGGTGTGGTCGGCGACCCCCAGCCGGATCAGGAGCGACTCGGCGAAGCCCGGCCTCGGGGCGTCGAGTTCGGCGTCCAGGCGGGCCCAGCCCGCGCTGATCTCGGCGGGCGGGACATGGGCCGCGAGAGCGGCCCGGCAGTCGGCGCAGGCCGCGAGGTGCGTCTCGACGGACCACAGCCGGGGGGCCGCGAGCGTTCCCCGGGCGTACTCCCGCAGGTCCCCGTCGTCGGCGTGCCAGCTCATGTCAGGCCCTCCCGCAGTTGCTTCCGGGCGCGCATGGCCCGGGTCTTGACCGTGCCCGGGGGGATGCCGAGCAGGACCGCCGCCTCACGGGTCGTCAGGCCGTCGATCACCGTGGCCTGCAGTACCGCGCGCAGCTCCGGCGAGAGCCCGGCCAGGGACCCCGCCAGGTCGCCGTGCTGCACCCGTGCCAGCACCTGCTCCTCGGCCGACACCTCCTCGCGCTGCCGCAGCCGGGCGAGCGCCTGGCGCAGCCGGCCCCTGGCCCCGTCGCCCCGCAGCGCGTCCACCAGGCGGCGCGATCCGATCCGCCACAGCCAGCCCGCCACGTCCCCCTCGCGCCGGTAGCGGGCGGCTCCCCGCCACACGTCGAGGAACGTCTCCTGTACGACGTCGTCGACCAGCACCGGGTCGGCGCACCGGCCGCGCAACCGCAGCACGAGCCACGGCGCGTACCGCCGGTACAGTTCCTCGAACGCCCGCCGGTCCCCGTCCGCGACGGCCCGCATCAGCTCGGCGTCGCCGGGACTCCCCCGCTTCATTTCGCTCACACCCCCTCATCGGACGGGACACCCCGAGCGGTTCACGCCGCACGGGAGTGGTCCGGGGGCTGCCGCCGGAGACCGTACCGAGGAGGGCCCGTCAGTTGCCGGCCGCGAGTGTCCTGAGCGCGATGTTGAGTTCGAGGACGTTCACCCGGGGCTCACCGATGAAGCCGAGGGTGCGGCCGTCGGTGTGCCGCTCGACGAGGTCGCGTACCTGTGCGACGGGGAGTCCGTTCCTCGCCGCGACCCGGCGCACCTGGAGGTCGGCGTACCGCGGGGAGATGTCCGGGTCCAGTCCGGAGCCGGAGGAGGTGACCGCGTCCGGGGGCACCTCGGACGGCCGGACCGGGTGGCCGGGCACCGAGTTGTCCTCGACCACGGCGGCCTTGGCCTCCTTCACCCACTGGACGAGCCGGCGGTTGTCGGCGGAGCGGTTGGTCGCGCCGGAGAGGATGAGCTTGTACTGCGTGTTGACGGTGTTGACGCCGAGGCCGTTGGCGGGGCGGCCCTGGAACCACTTCAGGTCGGGCTCCGGGGTCTTCTGGCCCTTCTCCAGCGGCAGTTCGTACGACTGTCCGATGAGCGAGGAGCCGACGACCCGGCCCGTGTGGTCCTTGATCTCGGAGCCGTCGGCGGTGCCGGGGAAGAGTGCCTGGGCCAAGCCGGTGACGGCCAGCGGGTACAGGACCCCGGTGACGAGCGTCAGCGCGAGCAGGGCCCGCAGGCCCGCCCCCAGCAGGCGGGCGGTGTTCGTCAGGGAGATGTTCAAGTCCTTCACCCGATTCCGGGAATGAGCGAGATGAGTACGTCGATGACCTTGATGCCGATGAACGGGGCGATCAGGCCGCCGAGGCCGTAGATGCCGAGGTTGCGGCGGAGCAGCCTGTCGGCGCTCATCGGCCGGTACCGCACGCCCCGCAGGGCGAGCGGCACCAGGGCGATGATGATCAGCGCGTTGAAGACGACCGCCGAGAGGATCGCGGAGTCCGGCGAGGACAGCCGCATGATGTTGAGCCGGTCGAGGCCCGGGTGGACGGCGGCGAACAGCGCGGGGATGATCGCGAAGTACTTCGCGACGTCGTTGGCGATGGAGAACGTCGTCAACGCGCCCCGGGTGATGAGGAGTTGCTTGCCGATCTCGACGATCTCGATGAGCTTGGTCGGGTCGGAGTCGAGGTCGACCATGTTGCCAGCCTCCTTGGCGGCCGAGGTTCCGGTGTTCATGGCCACTCCCACGTCCGCCTGGGCCAGCGCGGGCGCGTCGTTGGTGCCGTCGCCGGTCATCGCGACGAGTTTGCCGCCGGCCTGCTCCCGTTTGATGAGGGCCATCTTGTCCTCGGGCGTGGCCTCGGCGAGGAAGTCGTCGACGCCCGCCTCGTCCGCGATCGCCTTCGCGGTCAGCGGGTTGTCGCCCGTGATCATGACGGTTCTGATGCCCATGCGCCGCAGTTCACCGAACCGCTCGCGCATGCCGTCCTTGACCACGTCCTTGAGGTGGACGACGCCCAGCACGCGTGCCCCGTCGGCGTCCTCGACCGCCACGAGCAGGGGCGTGCCGCCCGCGCCGGCGATGCGTTCGGCGATCCCGTCGGCGTCCCCGGCGATCGTCCCGCCCCGCTCCCGCACCCAGGCGGTGACCGAACCGGCGGCGCCCTTGCGGACCTTGCGCCCGTCGACGTCCACACCGGACATCCGGGTCTGGGCGGTGAAGGCGATCCACTCGGCGCCGGTCAGCTCTCCCTGATGCCGCTCGGGCAGCCCGTACCTAGTCGTCGCGAGGGCGACCACGGAGCGGCCCTCCGGTGTCTCGTCGGCCAGCGAGGAGAGCCGGGCCGCCTCCGCGACCTCCGACGCGGAGGTGCCGTTCACCGGTAGGAACTCGGCCGCCTGCCTGTTGCCGAGCGTGATGGTGCCCGTCTTGTCGAGCAGGAGCGTCGAGACGTCCCCGGCGGCCTCGACCGCGCGGCCGGACATCGCCAGGACGTTGCGCTGGACCAGCCGGTCCATGCCCGCGATGCCGATGGCCGACAGGAGCGCGCCGATGGTGGTCGGGATGAGGCACACCAGCAGTGCCACCAGGACGACCATCGTGAGGTGGGTGCCGGCGTGGTCGGCGAACGGGGGCAGCGTCGCCACCGCCAGCAGGAACACGATCGTCAGCGAGGCCAGCAGGATGTTGAGGGCGATCTCGTTGGGCGTCTTCTGCCGGGCGGCGCCCTCGACCAGGCTGATCATCCGGTCGACGAAGGTCTCACCGGGCCTGGTGGTGATCTTGACGACGATCCGGTCGGAGAGGACCTTCGTCCCGCCGGTCACGGCGCACCGGTCGCCGCCGGACTCCCGGATGACCGGGGCCGACTCCCCGGTGATCGCCGATTCGTCGACCGACGCGACACCCTCGACGACGTCACCGTCGCCGGGAATGACGTCCCCCGCCTCGCAGACGACCCGGTCGCCGACGCGGAGGCCGGTGCCGGGGACACGTTCCTCCGCTGTTCCGTTCGGGGAGAGCCGGCGGGCGACGGTGTCCGTCCTGGCCCTGCGCAGGGTGTCGGCCTGCGCCTTGCCGCGGCCCTCCGCGACCGCCTCCGCCAGGTTGGCGAAGATCACGGTCAGCCAGAGCCAGGCGCTGATGGTCCAGCCGAACCCGTCGCCCGGGTCCTCGAAGGAGAACAGCGTGGTCAGCACGGACCCGACCAGCACCACGAACATGACGGGTGACTTGACCATCAGCCGCGGGTCGAGCTTGCGCAGGGCGTCCGGCAGCGAGGTGAGCAGTTGCCGGGGGTCGAAGTTCCCGGCGCCGACGCGGCCCTCGTTCACCCCGTGCCGGGTGGGTGCGGCGCCGTGCGGCGGCCGGGCGGGGGTGACTGTGGCCATCGTGTCCTCGTGCTTGTTCACGTCGGTGGTCATGACGCCAGCCCTTCGGCGAGCGGGCCCAGTGCCAGGGCCGGGAAGTAGGTCAGCCCGGTGATGATCAGGATCGCGCCCACCAACAACCCGGCGAACAGGGGCTTTTCGGTACGGAGCGTGCCGGCCGTGACCGGTACGGGTCTCTGTTCGGCGAGCGAACCGGCGAGGGCGAGCACGAAGACCATCGGCAGGAACCGGCCGAGCAGCATCGCGATGCCGAGCGTGCTGTTGAACCACTGGGTGTCGGCGTTCAGCCCGGCGAAGGCCGAGCCGTTGTTGTTCGACGCGGAGGTATAGGCGTAGAGGATCTCGGAGAATCCGTGCGCGCCGGAGTTGGTCATGGAGTGGCCGGGCGTCGGCAGCGCCATGGCCGCCGCGGTGAGGACGAGCACCAGCGCGGGCGTGACGAGGATGTAGCAGGCGGCGAGCTTGATCTCGCGGGTGCCGATCTTCCTGCCCAGGTACTCGGGGGTGCGGCCGACCATCAGCCCGGCGATGAACACGGCGATGATCGCCATGACGAGCATGCCGTACAGACCGGAGCCGACGCCGCCGGGGGCGATCTCGCCCAGCATCATGCCGAGCATGGTGACGCCGCCGCCGAGACCGGTGAGGGAGGAATGGGATGCGTCCACCGCGCCCGTGGAGGTGAGGGTGGTCGACACCGCGAAGATCGACGAACCGCCGACCCCGAACCTGACCTCCTTGCCCTCCATGGCGCCACCGGCGAACTGCGCTGCCGGGCCGTGGTGGGCGAACTCGGTCCACATCATCAGCGCCACGAACCCGACCCAGACGGTGGCCATGGTGGCGAGGATCGCGTAGCCCTGCTTCACGCTGCCGACCATGGTTCCGAAGGTGCGGGTCAGGGCGAACGGGACGACGAGCATCAGGAAGATCTCGAAGAGGTTGGTGAAGGGCGTCGGGTTCTCGAACGGGTGAGCGGAGTTGGCGTTGAAGACGCCGCCGCCGTTGGTCCCGATCTCCTTGACGGCCTCGGTGGAGGCGACGGCGCCGCCGTTCCACTGCTGGGAGCCGCCCATGAACTGTCCGACCTCGTGGATGCCGGAGAAGTTCTGGACGACCCCGCAGGCGACCAGCACGACGGCCGCGATCACCGACAGCGGCAGCAGGATGCGCGTGACCCCGCGGACCAGATCGGCCCAGAAATTGCCGAGTTCACCACCGCGGGACCTGGCGAAGCCCCGCACGAGGGCCACGGCGACCGCCATGCCGACGGCCGCCGACACGAAGTTCTGTACGGCCAGACCGGCGACCTGCACGACGTGGCCCATGGCCTGTTCGCCGTAGTACGACTGCCAGTTGGTGTTGGTCACGAAGGACGCAGCGGTGTTGAACGCCTGGTCCGGGTCGATGGAGGCGAAGCCCAGCGAGCCGGGCAGGGCGCCCTGGAGCCGCTGGAGGAGGTAGAGGAAAAGGACGCCCACGACCGAGAAGGCGAGGATGCCACGCAGGTACGCGGGCCAGTGCATCTCGGTGTCGGGGTCGGCGCCGATGCCCTTGTACAGCCACTTCTCGACCCGCCAGTGCCGGTCGGAGGAGTAGACCGCGGCCATGTAGCTGCCGAGGGGGGCGTGGGCGAGCCCGAGCGCCGCCATGAGGGCCAGCAGTTGCAGCACGCCGGCGAGTACGGGACCCATGGGTTTCTCAGAACCTCTCCGGGAAGATCAGGGCGAGGACGAGATAGCCCAGCAGGGCGACGGACACGACCAGGCCGACGACGTTCTCGACGCTCACAGCCGGGTCACCCCCTTGGCGACCAGAGCCACCAGCGCGAACACCGCGACCGTGACGACGACGAAGGCCACATCGGCCATCGCGAACTCCTAGAGCTGAGAGATGTTCGAAAGAGGTTCGAAAGAGAACCGGACGCCTTCGAGGGAACCTCCTCGCCGGCCGGAATCGGTCGGCCTTGACGCATCCCTGACGGGGACGGCGTCGGCTTTGACAGACCTCTTACGCGCCGGGCTGGGCCTTCTTCCCCGCGCTCCTCTTGCGCTCCTCCTGCGCGCTACTTTTCCGCGCTCCTTCTCCACGACGCGACGCGGAAAGCAGCGGGCCGCCCGCACCCCGGACCCCGTCGGCGCAGACCTTAACGCGGTCTTGACGCCGCCTTGTCCCCTTCCCCATGGCCTGGGCATCTCTCGTTGCCTACGCTGATGCGGCGGTCTTCCGATGGCCGGAAACGTTCGTATCACCGCACGTCAGGAGCGTCCATGGCCACCCTGGAGGACACCCGCACCAGCCGTCTGCGGGCCTGGATGCTGGAGGGGCTGTCCGACATGGGCAAGGGCGGCGGCCACACCGGACCGCACGCCCCGCCCCGGCCCGAGCACACCGGACGGCCCTGGTGGCGGGTGATGTGCCTGACGGGCGTCGACTACTTCTCCACCCTCGGCTACCAGCCGGGCATCGCCGCCCTCGCCGCCGGTCTCCTCTCCCCCGTGGCGACCATCGTCCTCGTGATCGTCACGCTCGCCGGAGCGCTTCCCGTCTACCGCCGCGTGGCCGAGGAGAGCCCCCGGGGCGAGGGGTCGATCGCCATGCTGGAGCGGCTACTGACGTTCTGGAAGGGCAAGTTGTTCGTCCTCACCCTGCTGGGCTTCGCGGCGACCGACTTCCTGATCACGATCACCCTCTCGGCCGCGGACGCCTCCACCCACCTGATCGAGAACCCCCACCTCACCGGTGCCCTCCACGACAAACAGGTCCTGATCACGCTCGTCCTCATCGCCCTGCTGGGCGCGGTGTTCCTGAAGGGCTTCCTGGAGGCCATCGGCGTCGCGGTGGTCCTGGTGGGTGTCTACCTCGGGCTGAACGTCGTGGTCGTGGCCGTCGGCCTGTGGCACGTCGTCACCGAGGGCCATGTCGTCACCGACTGGTCGACCGCACTGACCGCCGAACACGGCAACGTCTTCGTCATGATCGGTGTGGCCCTGATCGTCTTCCCCAAGCTCGCGCTCGGCCTCTCCGGCTTCGAGACCGGTGTCGCGGTCATGCCGCACGTGCAGGGGGACCCCGGCGACACCGAGGAGAATCCAGGGGGCCGTATCCGCGACACGAAGAAGCTCCTGACCGCGGCCGCCGTGATCATGAGCGTCTTCCTGGTCTGCACGAGCTTCATCACCACCCTGCTCATTCCGGAGAAGGAGTTCGAGCCGGGCGGCGACGCCAACGGGCGCGCCCTGGCCTATCTGGCGCACGACTACCTGGGGAGCGCCTTCGGCACGGTCTACGACGTCTCCACCATCGCCATCCTCTGGTTCGCGGGCGCCTCCGCCATGGCCGGCCTGCTGAACCTGATGCCGCGCTACCTGCCCCGCTACGGCATGGCCCCGCACTGGGCCCGCGCCGTCCGGCCCATGGTCATCGTCTTCACCCTGGTCGGCTTCCTGGTCACCTGGATCTTCGACGCGGACGTCGACGCCCAGGGCGGCGCCTACGCCACGGGTGTCCTGGTCCTGATCAGCTCGGCGGCGATCGCGGTGACCATCGCCGCGCGCAAGGCCGGCCAGCGCAACTGGACCATCGCCTTCGGCGTCATCTCGGCCGTCTTCCTCTACACCACCGTCCTGAACGTCGTCGAACGCCCCGACGGTGTGAAGATCGGCGCCTGCTTCATCGCCGGCATCATCCTCGTCTCGCTCCTGTCCCGTCTGGCCCGCGCCTTCGAGCTGCGCGTGACGAGTGTGCGGCTGGACGACATGGCGGAACGTTTCGTCCGGGACATCGCCCACCGTAAGATCCGCTTCATCGCCAACGAGCCCGACAACAGGGACCGTACCGAGTACCGCGAGAAGATCGAACAGATCCGTCACGACAACGACCTCCCCACCGCCGAGGACTTCGTGTTCGTCGAGGTGACGGTGACGGACCCCTCGGAGTTCGAGGCCGGCCTGACGGTCCGGGGCGAGGTGATGCACGGCCGCTACCGCGTCCTGACCCTGGAGTCGTCCTCGATCCCCAACGCCCTGGCCGCCCTGCTCCTGCACGTCCGCGACTCGACGGGCGCCCTGCCGCACATCTACTTCGAGTGGACCGAGGGCGGACCCTTCGCCAACTTCCTCCGCTTCTTCCTCTTCGGCCAGGGCGAGGTCGCCCCGGTCACCCGGGAGGTCCTGCGCGAGGCGGAACGCGACCGGGCCCGACGTCCTCGGGTACACGTCGGCTGACCTCCTCGGAGGCATCTCGCGCTGCCCCGCGCCGAGTTCCGTGCGGGGAGCGCGGTGGCCTCACGAGGTGCTCGGGGCCGCCGGTGCGGGGCCCAGGCCGCTCGGTTCGCGTACGGTCCCGCCGAGCTTGTCCCACAGCCCTTCCGGCAGTTCCGGCTTCGCGCTGACGACCCAGCGTGGGCGGTCAGTGACGGAAGGTCTGCAGGGCGCTCGGTGTGGGTGCTTCTCCGGCGGCCGGCGTCCAGGCTTGTCCCGTACGGGGCTGGGTCGTACCGGAGGGGAGGCGTCTGGGCGGACCCGTCCGGTCGGGGCGAGCGGCGCTGCCCGCGGCCGGCCCGGCTTCCAGCACCGGGGGTTCGAGGTGCCGCTCGACGAGTCGGGCTGCGGCGGCCAGGCCGATGAGATGCTCGGCACCTCCGGCTGACGCCTCCCCGCCGGGCTCGCACCCGTACGTGCGCGGCGCTCACGCCCGTACGTGCGCGGCGAGGTCCGTCAGCAGGTCGTCGGCCGTCAACTCCTCGACGACGGCGGTGTCGTGGTCGAGGACGGCTGGGGTCAGCGCGGGGTCCCAGGGGGCCTCGGTGAGGCGGCCGGGCCGGGGGCCGTGCGGGGAGCGCGCGACCGCCGCGCGGTAGTCCGCCGCCGCCATGCGCCAGGGACGGGCCGGTGTCTTGTCCAGGACGTAGGCGGCGATACGGATGCCCTCGCCGTCGAAGTCGCCGTGGTAGCGGAGGGCCGCGCCGTGGTCCGCGAGGAGCCGGAGAAGGTGGACGGCCGCACTGTTGGGCCAGCCGGACGTGCACACCAGTGGCGGACAGACCGGGCCGAAGCGGCGCAGGGCGAGGGCCAGGATGCTGGGGTTCTCCACGGCGTGGACGACGGTCACGGGGTCCGCCCGGAGGCCGAACTCACCCGGGGCCCGCAGCTGGGCGAGGGTCAGGGCGGCTCCCTGTCCGGCCTCGGCGCAGACCCGGCTCACGCGGGCGAGCGGCCCCTCGCCGGACGGGCGCAGTCCCGCGACGAGCACGGTGGCGGACAGGTCGTCGTCGGCGACGCCCGCACACGCCCACAGGGCACGCCGGTCCGCGGCCGATCGCGGCGGGGCGCTGTCGTGGAGGGCCGCCAGGGCGCGCAGGACGAGGGCGGACAGGCGCGTGCCGTCGTCGAGGGCGTGAGAGTCGCCGCGCAGGACCCGGGCCGCGAACACGGGCAGGGGCTCGGCCCGGGCGGGCAGCTCGGCGAGCACGGTCAGCGCGTCGGTCAGCAGGGAGCGGGTGCGTTCCGGTGAGCCGCCGACCAGGCCGGCGGCTCGGCACGAGGCGGTCCAGTCGGCGAGCGCGGGCTGGGCCCGCACGGTGGCGTGGCCGTCCAGCCAGGTCCACAGCCCGGCCCGTTCGACGTCCCGCCGACGGCGGGCGCCCGCGCGGTCGTCGAGAGGGCCGACGAGGTCGGTGACGGCTTCGCGCACCGTCCGGCCGCACAGTTCGGCGACGGCCTCCTCCAGGCGGGCCAGGGCGACGAAGGGGCGGGCGTCCGGCAGCCGGTCCAGGCCCAGCAGATCGGCGAGGGCCTCGCGCTGGGCGTCGTCGAGCGGTCCGAGCCGCACCCGGGCGACGGGGCGGCCGGAGGAGAGGCGGTCGTGGACCGTGGCCCACAGGGGGCGCAGCTCGGGGCGGCGCAGGGTGCGCTCGCCCGGGGTCGGGCCGCCGGGGGCCGAGACGCGTTGAACCAGGTCGTGAGGAGCCGGGTCGTGAGGAGCCAGGTCGTGAGGAGCCGGGTCGTGAGGAGCCGGGTCGCGGGAGGTCATCCCGTCTCCAGGTCGGTGCCGTTCCAGACGAAACGGGCGCTGGTGACCGCGTCGTCGTGCCCGTCGGTGAGGAGTTGGTGGACGGCGATGCCGGGCAGCTCGCCGTAGGTGCACCACTCGTGGTCGGAGGTGACCATGAGGTCCAGGTCGAGTGCGGTGAGCAGGGCGAAGACCTGTCCGCGGTTGACGGTGTCGACGCCGACGAAGACCTCGTCCAGCAGGATCGGCCGGGGCGCCAGCGGCACCGCCTCGTAGTGCGCGGCGACCGCGGCGAACAGCGGCAGGTGCAGCGCGATGGCCTTCTCCCCGCCGGAGAGCGCGCCGTGCAGCTTCTTCGTCAGCGGCTGCCAGCCGGTGCCGCCGGCCCGGTCGAGGCGGACGGTGAAGCGGTGCCAGGCGGTGTAGTCGAGCACCTCGCCGAGCTGTTCCTCCCAGCTCGCGGCCGTGTCGCTGCCCTTGGCCTCCCCGACACGGGCACGGAAGAAGGCGTGCAGGGCCTCCCGGTCGGACTCGGTGACCCGGCCGGGGTCCTTCAGCAGCAACTGCCGGGCGGTGCGGGTGCTGTCGGGGAGATCCGGCCGGACGTCCCAGACGAGCTGGACGGCGACGTCGGAGGCGGTTCGGACCCGCTCCAGGTGTCCGTTCATCCGGTCGACGAGTTCACCGGCCTGGCGGATGCGGACCGCGAGGTGGCGGCGGATGTCGCCGGTGAGGATCTGGTCGAAGAGGCGCCTCTCTCCGCCGGTGATGTCGTCACGGCTGCCGTCGCGTTGCCGGGCGAGCGCGCCGAGCAGGCCCGTGGCCCCCACGCGTACGCCGTCCAGGGTGGCGGTGAACAGCTGGACGTCGTCGTCGGGTTCCAGGTCCAGGTCGGCCCGGGCACCCAGGTGCCGACGGGCCTCGTGGACCGCCTCCGAGAGCCGGGTCGCGGCGTCGCCCAGGTTGCGCGGGGCGTGCGGGATGCCGGGCCAGTGCGCCGCGACGGCGCGGGCGGTCTCCAGAGTGGCCCTGGTGCCGTCCCCGGCGTCCGGTTCCGACGGGAGGCCCGCGTCCTCGGCCAGCCCGACCAGGCACAGATGCCGGAGCCGGTGCGCCGCGCGGTCCCGGACCAGGACGGACTGCTCCCGTCGTGCGGCGTCCTGTCCGCTGACGGCCCGCAGCCCGCCGATCCGTCCTTCCAGCCGGAGCAGGAGGTCGGCCGCCCGGGCGGCCGCCTCACGGCAGCGGCGCAGTTCCTCACGCACCTCGGCGACCCGCGCGACGATCTGCCGGTAGTCCGCGCCGACGGTGGCCTCCACCGCCTCCAGGCGCGCCCGCAGACCCGCGGCCTCCGCCTCGGCGGCGGCCGCGTCCCCGGCCTGTTCCTCGGCCGCCCGGTGCGAGCGGTCCGCCCGCGCGGCCGACTGCCGGGCCGTGTCGGCCGCGACGTCCGCGGCGAGACGGGCGTCCACCCAGCTGTCGGCGCTGTCCCGGTACCTGTCGAGGTCGGCGGAGAGTGCGCTCAGCCGGCCGCGGTCGGTGGGCAGCGCGTGTTCCGCGGCCCGGCGGCCGAGCGTACGCAGCGCGCCCGCCACCTCGCTCTCGCACCGCGCCAGCCGCCCGGCGGCATCGCGGACGGCGTCGTCCCGGGCGGCCACCGCCTCCTCCGCCCGGTCCCGGTCGCGCCGCCGGGCGTCGAGTTCCCGGTGGTCGGGGCGGGCGGCCCGGTCGGCGTCCAGCCGGGCGCGGCGGGCGGCGAGGTCGCGCGAGCGGTCGTCGAGCGCGGCGAGGGAGGCGTTCGCCCCGGCGATGCGGTCGGTCAGCTCGCCGATCGCACGCTGCCGGGCCCGCTGCCGGGCGAGGGTGCCGATGTAGGCCGGTTCCGGCTTGCTCCAGGACCCGGTGGCGAGCGCGAGCCGCCAGGCGCCGCCGGCGGACACGGCCGCTGCGTGACCGTCGGGCAGGCCCGACCCGAACGCGACCCCGGCGAGGATCCGGGTCACGGTGTCGACCGGCACCGGGATGCCCTCCTCGGGCCGCAGCACCGCCAGCAGGCTGTGGCCCGGAGCGGCCACCGCCAGCGCGGCCTCGGCACGGGTGTCGTGACCCGGCAGTGTGATCCCGCCATAGGGGCCGACCCAGGCGTCCAGGAGGCCCGACGCCTCGAGCGCGGCCTCCACCGCCGCCTGGACCGGGAGCGGGACTCCTTCACGGAAGGCGATCAGCCGCCACAGGGGTGCTCCCGCCGTCGCCGTGCGGACGGTGGTGCGGGTGGCCGGGGACGGCGGCGGCAGATCGGTCTCACCGCTGAGCCGCTGTACCTCCTCCACGAGCCGGCCCCGCTCGTCCCACAGGCCCGGACGCGCTGCCCGGACGGTGGCCTCCGCCGTGGCGATCTCCCGTTCCAGCGGGCGGGCGGCCGCTTCGACGAGGGCCGTCACCTCGGCCTCGGCCGCCGCTGCGGCGGCGAGTTCCCCGGGGTCGGCGATGCGCAGTTCGGCGCATGCGCCGGCCCAGTCGAGCAGCCGTCGGGCCTGCGCGGCCAGGGCGTCGTCCCAGGCTCCGGACGCCGCGTCCCGCCGGGCGACCGCCTCCGCGAACCGGGCCCGGGCCTCGTCCAGCAGATCCTCGGCGGCGCCCCGGTCGCGTACCGCGCGGTCGTGTGCGTCCATCGCCTCGGCGATGACGGCGAGTTGCCGACGCCGGGCGGTGACCGCGCCCCGCAGCAGCCGGCGGGCCTGCCGGGCACCGTTCTCGCCCGCCGGGGACGCGCCGGGGTCCGCCCGCCCCTGCCCGCCGTCCGCTGCCCGCCGGGGGCCGTCAGAAGCGGCGTCCAGGATGCTGTCCGCCTCATGGTGGATGGACTCCAGGCCCGCCGAACGGGCCGACCGGCGTGCTTCCTCGGCGACTTCGCGCGCGTGCTCGTCGAGGACGCGGGCCCGGCCCGCCGTCTCGTCGGCGTGCCTGCGGTCCCTCTCCGCCTCGGCCCGGTCGGCCTCGGCGAGGGCCCGCCGCCGTGCGGCGACCGCCGTCCCGTCCTCGGTGCGGCGGCGGAGCCGGTCCAGCTCCTCGCCCCGCTTGTACGCGTCGCTCTCCCGCAGGCCCTCGACGGTCTCCTCCAGGGCGTGTGCGCGCAGCTCCTGTTCCTCGCGCAGGGCCCGGGCCGACTCGCGTTGCGCGACGGCCTGTTCGAACTCCTCGGCGCTTCTCCGGGCCGCGCGGGTGAGGTCGTCCATCTCGGTGGTGGCCGAGATCAGCGCGGCCGAGGCGGCGCGCAGGACCCGTCGCGCGTAGCCCCGCTGCCGCGCGGCGACGGTCTCGGCCGCCGCCACTTCGTCGTCGAGCCGTCTCAGGTGTTCCCGCTGGCGGTCCAGCCGTTCGAAGCCCTCGGCGAGTTCGGCGATCTCGCCCTCGCCCAGCGGCGGCAGGGCCCGGGACAACAGGGTGGAGAGCAGGGACGGGTCGAGGCGTTCGGAGAGTTTGGGCTGGCGCAGCTGGAGCAGGGCGGACAGCAGCGACTCGTAGCGCTGCTCCCCCATCCCGGCGAAGAGCGCGCGTCGTACGGCCGTGCGGTGGTCGGTTGCCGAGGCGTGTACGTCGCCCCGGTCGCCCAGGGCTTCGGTGAGGGCGGCGCGGGTCAGCGGCTGTCCCGCCTCGTTGACCAGGAGCACGCCGTCGGGGTGGGCGATCCGGGCGCCGGTGGTGAAGTAGTCGGCGTGCACCCCGGTGGTGTGCACGCTCGCCTGCAGACGTGCCCCGCAGCCGAACCAGCGCTCGGTGCCGTCGTCGTCGACGCGGCGGAACTCCATCCACACGTATCCGACGCGGGTCTTTCCGGTGGCGCCCTCGCCGAGCAGGTTCCAGTGCATGGTGCGCTCCGAACCGCCGAACGTGGACAGGCGGTTGGGGCGGAGGCTGGCGTCGAAGAGGAAGGGCAGCAGCAGTTCCAGGGCCTTGGACTTGCCCGAGCCGTTCTGGCCGCGCAGCAGCAGGCGGCCCTGGTGGAAGGTGAACGTCTCGTCGTAGTAGCGCCAGACGTTGAGGATGCCGGCGCGGTGCGGCTGCCAGCGGCCGCTGGGCGCCTCGGCCGCTCGCTCCGGTGTGCGCGCGGGCTCGGGGAACTCGGGCCGCCGGGGAACGGGAAGCTCTGTCACGCTCACTGCCTGTCGTCCTCTGTTTCCTCTGTCGCCGGTGCTTCCGGGGCCGAACTCGTCGTCTCCGTCAGGCGGTAGCGGTGGGCGGCCGGGCGCGCGACGACACGGCCGCCCACCCGGTGGGCCAGACCGACGTCACGCAGTACGCCGACGGCGTCGTCGGACAGGCGGGCCGCGCCGTCCTCGGACCGGTAGGCCTTGGCCCAGCGCGGGAAGCGGCGCAGCAGGTCGACGCCCACCTCGCCGAGCTGCTCGGGGAGGAGTCCGGCGGGCGCGGCGCAGAGGGGTTCCAGGAGGAGCAGCGCGGCGACCCGTGCGGTGGAGGTGTCGTCGGGGAAACGGACGTCGGTGGCGAGCCCGTCCGGGTCGACGAGCAGGAAGCCCTCGGCACGGTCCTCCAGGAGGAAGCCAGCCTGTTCGACCGAGCGGCGCAGGATCTGTCGTCCGGTCAGGGAGGTGACGTAGGCCAGTTCGTCGTCGGTGAGGTCGGACCGGTACAGGACGGGGTCGTCGAAGAGGCGCCGCAGGACCGAGTGCCGCAGTCTCAGGTTGCGCTGGGCGTCCGTGGCGGCCGTCCCGCCCGGCTCGTCGTCCGCCGTGCCGTCGCCGGTGACCGCGCCGCCGTAGCGGCGTTCGCGCACCAGCCCCGTGAGGAGTTCCCCGAATCGGGCGGGGACCTCGTCGGGGGGTACGGCCAGGCGGGAGGCGCCGACGGGTGCCGCGGGCAGGCGCATCAGCAGGGTGGTGTCCACACGGTAGAGGACTTTGGCGTCCACGGAGGCCACGTACGCCTCGGTCGAGCCGTCCACCGCGCGCAGCACGTCGTACGACTCCAGCAGCTTGAGCACGTCGACGAACGCCGTCCGCTCCGCGCGTTGGACGGGGTCGAACGCGGGCAGGGCCGGGTCGGCGGCCGTGGCCCGGACGACGCGGTCGGCGAGCATGCCGATGGTCGTCATCGGCATCGACAGCAGCTCGGCCGCCGTCACGCACAGCAGCACATAGCGCCGGCGGTCGAAGGGGGCCCGGCCCGTACGCGCCCTGCGGGCCGGGCGGGAGCCGTCCGGGTCCGCGCGGACCTTGGCGAGGCGGGCGTATCCGCGGCGGGGTTCGACCACCAGGCTCCAGCCGCAGGTGTAGTCGAACCACTGGGCCAGGGGCTCGCGACGGCGTCGTACCAGTTCGAAGCCGGCCGGGTCGGAGGTCTCGGTGAGCAGGGGGCGGGCCAGCAGGAGGCGGACGGCGCGGGCGACCTCCTCGCGTTCGGCGGCGGCCAGTTGGTTGGCGAGGGTGCTCATCCGGTCGCCTCCCGGCGCGCGGGCGGCGGGGCCGCGAGCGTGGCGGTGCCTCCCGCCTCCGTGATGTGGACGAGGTAGTCCGGTCCGGCCAGCGCGCCCTTCGGTGTGCGCAGCAGGGCGGTGCGGCCGTCGGGGTGCGGGGCCAGCGCGATCTCCATCCGGCCGTCGCCCGTCGTGGCGCGCCGCAGTCCGCCCGCGTCCGGCCGGGCGGACAGGGCGCGGCCGAGCAGGTCCAGCAGGCGGTCGAAGACCGCGGGTTCCAGCTCGCCGAACGCCGACAGCCGCACGGGTCCGGGTGTCTCCAACGACCGCCAGGCGACGGCGAGTTCGGCCCGTTCCGCGCGGGCCCGCTCGGCGCGCTCGGCGCGGACCGCCGCGACGTCGCGCACCCTGGCCGTGCGGGTGAAGCGTTCCGTCCGTCCGCTGGTCCGCAGGAGCGCCGACACCTCCACGGGCGGGGTCTCGGCCCAGGACCGGGACGAGGGAATCAGTTCCGGGTCGGGGTGGGCGAGGTGGGCGTGGCGTGCCGGGCCGAGTCCGAAGGCCGCCGACCACAGCCGGTGCAGGTCCTCCTCCGCCGGGGCGGCGGCGAACCAGCGCGCCAGTTCCCGGAAGTCCTGCACGGCGCTGGAGGAGCGGCGGCGTGACTCGTTGATCCGCTCCAGGACCTGCAGGAGCGAGACGATGGCCCGGCGGGCGATGTCGTGCAGCTGCTCGATGCGGGGCCGCGCCCCGTCGTCCGGCAGGAACCACGACCGCAGTCCCGCCCAGCGGGCGCGGCGGCTCTCCAGCCAGCCGGCCGCGGGGTCCGCACCGGCCACCGGCGGCAGTTCGGCCCCGCGCAGCGCCCGCTCGCGCAAGACGGCGATGCCTTGCTCCTCCACCCGGGCCACGGCGGCGGCGACGGTCTGGCCGCGACGGTCGAGGTTGACCAGGAACTCCTGGAGATAGGCGACGGTGGCGGCCTTGACCTCGCGGAACACCTCCGGATCGGCGCTCTCGGCGCGCAGCAGCCGCTGGAGTTCGCCGTTGAACGCCTTGGTGTTCTCCACCAGGGCCTCCAGATGACCTTCCAGCTCGCGCAGGGTGGTGAAGATCCGGCGATCGGCGGAGGCGGGTTCGTCGGCCAGCAGGCTCAGTTCGTCCAGCCGGTCGGCGATCGCCTCCAGCACGGCCGTCTGCAACGCCCCCGTGGAGGCGAGGACGTCCAGCGCGTGCCGGACCGCGGCGAGGGCGGCCTCGCCCCGGCGGGTCAGCGAATACTGCAGGTTGCGGCGCTCGTACTCCTCGGCCGTGCGGTAGTTCTCGGCGTGGTTGTGCACCACGTCCAGCAGCTCCCACCTCACGAGCTTTCCGAGCGTTTCGTGCAGGTCGTCGTCCTCGACCGCCGCCGCCCAGCCCACCGCGCGCAGCCACTCGCGGACCGCGTCGAGCCCGAGCGCCGTCTCCAGATGCTCACCGGCCGCGCCGAAGGCCTCCAGCACCGCCCCGTTCAGATCGGATCTCTCCCCCGTCGTGAACCGGAACATCTCGGGTGGAACCCTACGCACGCCCGTCGCCCTCCCCCACCGCCTCGTCGGCATCCGTGACCCCACCGTAGAGGGCGACGCGGTCAATCAGAAACGGGTCCCTGACAGCGGTTTCATCCGGCGGGGCGGGGCCGGTCCCCGTACGCGCCGGACCGCCGCGGACGGGCAGCCGGGTCGGCGCCCGGTCCGCGCGACGGCCGGGAGGCCGGGTCCACGCCCGGTCCGTACGTGGGCCGGGAGGCCGGGTCCACGCCCGGTCCGTACGTGGGCCGGGAGGCCGGGTCCGCGCCCGGCCGATGCGTAGGCGGGGAGACCGGGTCCGTGGTTCGTCCGTGCGGAGCGCGGGCGGCCAGCGCTTCGAGCAGCAGATCGACCGCGTCCTCGAAGGAGCTGTCCGCCATGGCTCGCAGGTCCTGACGCACGGCGGTCAGGGCGGGGTACGACGCCGGGTCCAGCCCCTGGTAGACGTCCTGCCACGCCCGGTCGTCGGCCTCGCGCCGCTCGCGCGGGAGGGCCCGGTAGGCGGCCTCCATGGCGGCGTGGCCGAGCACGGTGTCGACGAACGTCCGGTAGAGCCGGGTCGCCTCGGCTGTCCCGAAACCGGCGGCCAGCAGGACTCCCATGCCGGTGTCGACGGCACGGATCTCATGGGGGCGCCGGGTCACCCGGTAGGAGGCGAAAGCGGCCGCGCGGGGATGGGCGAGGTAGCCGGCGCGGACCCGCAGGGCCATCTCGCGCAGGGCGGCCACCCAGTCGTCGCCCGGGACGAAGCCCGCCATCGCGTCGCCGATGATGCGGTCGGCGACGGCGAGCACCAGGTCGTCGGTGCCGTGGAAGTAGCGGTAGAGGGCGCTGGGGTCGCAGCCCAGGGCGGTGCCGAGCCGGCGCACACTGAGAGCGTCCGGGCCGTGCTCGCCCACGAGCCGCAGCGCGGTCTCCACGATCAGCTCCTCCGACAGCACGACGCCGGAGCGGGTGGGGCGGCGCCGTCTGCGCTCCTGCGGGACACGGGCGGTCATGGCGGGGCTCCTGTCGGTCGGGCGGCGTACCGGCATGGAACGGGCCCGGCCCCCTTATGTCAACAGCATTGACGCAAGAAGAACGCCAGGTGTTCCATCACAGTCCCGCGCGGCTCTACCCTCGTCCCCTCCCCACGAGGAGCCTTCCATGTCATCCACGCAACTGCGTCGCTCCCTCGGCGTGGTCGACGGCGTCGCCATCGCCGCCTCCAGCACGGCCGCCACCACCAGCATCGCCATCGGCATGGGCACGATCGCGACCATCGTGGGACTGCAGGGGCCGGCGCTCCTGCTCCTGGCCTTCCTGCCCGTGCTCGGCATCGCCACCGCCTACGCCCGGCTCAACCGCTCGGAGCCCAACTGCGGCAACGGCTACACCTGGGTCGGCAAGACCCTCGGCCCGTGGCCCGGTTTCCTGACCGGCTGGGTCACCGTCGTCGGCTCGGTCGTCTTCTGCGCCTACACCAGCGCCGTCATGGGCTCGGTGGTCCTGATCTTCGCCAACAAGGCCGGCCTCACCACCCTGGCGGGCATCGGACTCGATCCGACGTCCACCGGCGTCAGCACGGCCGTCGGGCTGGTGCTCCTGCTCGGTCTCACCGCGCTCGCCGTCACCGGCACCCGCGCCACGACCCGCTTCCAGTTCGTCCTGCTGGTCTTCGAGTACGCCGTGCTGATCGGCTTCTGCGGCTGGGCGCTCCTCACCGGTGACCAGGCCTTCTCCTTCTCCTGGTTCAACCCCTTCGAGATCGCCGACGGCACCGCCTTCGCGCAGGGCATGGTCCTTGCGGTGTTCTTCTTCTGGGGCTGGGACGCCGCCTTCAGCGTCACCGAGGAGACCAGAGAGCCGGGCGACGCCGCCCGCGGCGGCCTGATCGCCCTGTTCGCCATGCTCGGGCTGTTCCTCTTCGCCTCGGTCGCCTTCCAGCGTGAGATGAGCCTGGCCGAACTGATCAGGAACGGCCCGCAGGCCCTGCCGTACCTGGGGCAGAAGCTGGCCGCCGAGCCCTGGGCCACGCTCCCCCTGGTCGCCCTGATGTTCTCCGCCGCCGCCTCCGTGCAGTCCACGCTGATCCCCACGGCCCGCGGACTGCTCGCGATGGGCCGGGACCGCACCATGGGTCCGCTGTGGACCCGGGTGCACCCGCGCTACGGCACCCCCGCCGCCGGCACGGTCGTCGTGCTGTCCATCGCCGCCGCGATCGCCCTGCTGGCCGTCGCCCTCCCCCGGCTCAGCGACATGCTGCTGGCCGCCGTCAACGCCATCGGCCTGCTGGTCGCCCTCTACTACGGCCTCACCGCGCTCGCCTGCGCCGTCCGCTTCCGGTCCGCCCTGCGTGAGGGGCCGCGCGCGGCCGTGCTCGCCGTGGGGGTGCCCGGCGTGTCCGGCCTGGTCCTGCTGGGCCTCGGGGTCTACCTCGGCTACTCGTACCTGACGATGAGCGACCACTTCGCGCTGAGCCCCGACAACGGGTGGTTCATGTTCTCCCTGCCCGCCGTCATCGTCCTGGTGGGGCTCGGGATGGCCGCCGTCGCCAAGTACGGCCGCAGGTCGCCGTACTTCGCCACCGGACGCGGCACCGACGCCGAGGCCATCGCCCTGCCCATGGACCGCACGGCCGTCTGAGCCCCTGTCCCGGCCCCCTCTCCGCCCCCGCGTCTCCCAGGAAGTACTCCCCCATGCCGCAGTCGTCCCAGGTCACGGGCCCCGCCGACCTCGTCCTCACCGGCGGTCCCGTCCACACCGTCGATCCCGCCCGCAGCCGTGCCACCGCCGTGGCCGTGCACGGCGGGCGGATCACCGCCGTCGGCCACGACGAGGTGCACGCGCTCGTCGGGCCCGGCACCGAGGTCGTCGACCTCGCCGGGAAGCTGCTGCTGCCCGGCTTCCAGGACGCCCATGTGCACCCGCAGGGCGCGGGCCTGGAACTCGGCGCGTGCCATCTCGCCGACACCTCCGACCCCGCCGAGTACCTACGGCGGATCCGGGCCTACGCCGACACGCACCCCGACGCCGCGTGGATCACCGGCGGCGGCTGGTCCCTGGAGGCCTTCCCCGGCGGCGCCCCGACCGCCGCCGCCCTCGACGCGATCGTCCCCGACCGTCCGGTCTTCCTGCCCAACCGCGACCATCACGGCGCCTGGGTCAACACCCGGGCCCTGGAGCTGGCCGGTATCGACGCCCGCACCCCCGACCCCGCCGACGGCCGGATCGAACGCGACGCCGACGGCAACCCGACCGGCATGCTCCAGGAGGGCGCCGTCCACCTGGTGGGCCGGCTGGTGCCCGAGCCCACCGCCGAGGAACAGCTGACCGCCCTGCTGCGCGCCCAGGCCGTGCTGCACTCCCACGGGGTCACCGCCTGGCAGGACGCCATCGTCGGCGCGTACGCCAACATGACCGACCCGGCGCCCTCGTACCGCACGGCCGTCGACCGGGGGCTCCTCACCGCGCGCGTCGTCGGCGCCCTGTGGTGGGACCGGGAGCGTGGCGCCGAGCAGATCCCCGAACTCGTCGTGCGGCGGGAGGAGTTGAGCGGGGGCCGGTTCCGCGCCGGCACGGTGAAGATCATGCAGGACGGCATCGCCGAGAACCACACGGCCGCCATGCTCGACCCGTACCTCACGGGCTGCGGCTGCGCCTCGGGCGGCAGCGGCATCAGCTTCGTCGAACCGGGCGAGCTGAGGAAGTACGTCACCGAACTCGACGCGCTCGGTTTCCAGGTGCACTTCCACGCGCTCGGCGACCGCGCGGTGCGCGAGGCGCTCGACGCCGTCGAGGCCGCCCGCACCGCGGGCGGCCACCGCGACACCCGTCATCACCTGGCCCATCTCCAGGTCGTCCACCCCGACGACGTACCGCGCTTCCGGGCACTCGGCGCCACCGCCAACCTGCAGATGCTGTGGGCCGCCCACGAACCGCAGATGGACGAACTCACCCTGCCCTTCCTCGGGCCCGAACGCGGCGCCCGGCAGTACCCGTTCGGCGACCTGCTGCGCGCCGGGGCGACCCTGGCGGCGGGCAGCGACTGGCCGGTCAGCAGCCCCGACCCGCTCCAGGCCGTCCATGTCGCGGTCAACCGGCGCTCCCCCGACGCCCCCGAGGGCACCCCGGAGTTCCTGCCCGGCCAGCGTCTCGACCTCGGCTCGGCCCTCGCCGCCCACACCGCCGGCAGCGCCTACGTGAACCATCTCGACGCCCTCACCGGAAGCATCTCCGTCGGCAAGGCGGCCGACCTGGTCGTCCTCGACCGCGACCCGTTCGCGGGGCCGCCCGGGGACATCGCCGCCACCCGGGTCCTGCAGACCTTCGTGGACGGCCGCCGCGTGCACGCGGCTCCGGACGCCTGAGGTCCACGGCTCCCCGCGGCCCGACCCCGGAGCCGTGATCCCGGCATCACGGTTCGGTACCGAGCCTTGACGACAGCCGTGTGACTGCGTAGACATGACTACGCAGACATGACAGCGCAGTCAGAAATGCCGTCTGACATCATTGGGCTGTTCGTGACGGTCACCGGGGAGGGCACCATGACGCGAGGGCAAGGGCGGGGCGGCAGCCACGCCGCGCCGAGCAGCACGGATGTCGCCCGGCTGGCCGGAGTCTCGCAGAAGACCGTGTCCAGGGTCTTCAACGACGAGCCGTACGTCTCCGCCGACGTGCGCAGACGCGTCACGGAGGCCGCCGAGCAGCTCGGTTACCGGCGTAACAACGCCGCCCGGGCGCTGGCCTCGGGGCGCACCCGCTCCATCGGCGTGGTGACGCTGGGCACGGCTCTGTACGGTCCCGCCTCCCTGCTCATGGGGGTCGAGCGGGTCGTCCGCGACACGGGCTACGCGCTGCGCGTGGTCAACACCGTGGAGGGCGATCCGGCGGGTATCGCGGGAGCCGTGGATTCGCTGCTCGACCAGGGCGTGGACGGCATCGTCATCTCGGAGCCGATCGACGAGGCGGTTCAGGGCGCCGACCGGGCCCTGCGGGTCGCCGTGCCGGCGCTGGTCATCGGCGCCCCGCCGTTCGTCACCGCACCCGCGGTGCTGAACGCGGGCGACGGTGCCCACCTGATGGCGCGTACCGCCACCGAGCACCTGCTGGAGCTGGGCCACACCACGGTCCATCACCTGGCGGGCCCGCAGCGCTGGTACGCCGCCCGGGACCGTCTGGAGGCATGGCAGGCGACACTGGCGGCCCGGGGCAGGGACATCCCCGAGGTCGTCCAGGGCGACTGGTCGGCCGCGTCCGGGTACGCGGCCGGACGGGAGCTGGCCAGGAACCGTGACGTCACCGCGGTCTTCGCCGCCAACGACGACATGGCGATCGGTCTGATCCGCGCGCTGACGGAGGCGGGGCGACGGGTTCCGCAGGACGTCAGTGTCGTCGGCTTCGACGACATTCCGGTCGCCGCCTACGTGACTCCTCCTCTGACCACGGTGCGGCAGCCGTTCGACGCCGTGGCGCAGGAGGGGCTCAAGCGTCTCGTCCACGCGATCGAGAACCCGGACGCGGACCCCTTGCCGCCGAGCGACCCACCGGTCGACCTCGTCGTCCGCGCCTCCACCGCGCCGCCGCCGAGCCGGAGGACCCCGGCCCGCGGCCGGCGCACCGCCCCCCGCGTCCGTGTGGGCACGCCCGCCTCGCAGCCGACCGGAGGCGCCGCCCCACAGCACTGACACCACCCGCCACCCGGACGTCACGACGCACGGCCGGCGCGTGACCACCCGATCGAGCCGCCCTACCCGTCACGCCCCGCCACCTCGACGCGCCCCGCACACGGGGCCGCCCCGCACCAGGCGGTGCGCCCGAGCCGTCTTTCGCGCATCCGCCCGGGCACCTCGCCCCGCTCGACCCGGCCGCGAGCCGACGCCGTACCAGCACGTACCCGCGGCATCCGGTACGCGCCCCGGCCGCGACCACGCAGCCGCGAGACCGACCCAGGGCCTTCGCACCCGCGTCCTCGCGTCAGCCCCCGCGTCAGTCACTTCGCTCTTCCCACGTCTCCGCACGCCGTCACCAGGCGTGCCGCCACCATCGCCACCGGCGGGAGTTCACCATGCCCAGAAACGCGCCCACCTTCGCCTCGTCCGCCATGAGCCGTCGGTTCTTCCTCAGCACGACCGGTGCCCTGTCGCTCGGGGCGGCCCTCACCGCCTGCGGCGGCGGTGACTCCGGCGGCTCCTCCGGCTCCGCCGAGCCGATCAGCCAGGCCGACATCGACAAGGCGATGAAGACTCCGACCGAGCTGACGTTCTGGACCTGGGTCCCGAACATCGCCAAGGAGATCGCGCTCTTCGAGAAGAAGTACCCGGCCGTCAAGATCAAGGTCGTCAACGCCGGCCAGGGCACTCCGCAGTACACCAAGCTGCGTACGGCGCTGAAGGCGGGCAGCGGCGCCCCGGACATGGTGCAGATCGAGTACCAGGCCATCCCCACGTTCACCATCACCGACAGCCTGCTGGACCTGCGGCCGTACGGTGCCGCCAAGCTGAAGGACAGGTTCGTCGACTGGACCTGGAGCCAGGTCAGCGGCGCCAAGGGCGAGGTGTGGGCGATCCCGCAGGACACCGGCCCGATGGGTCTGCTGTACCGCAAGGACATCTTCGACAAGCACGGCATCGACGTGCCGGGCACCTGGGACGAGTTCGCCGAGGCCGCGCGCAAGCTCCACAAGGCCGACCCCGACGTCTACCTCACCAACCTCGCGGCCAGCCAGCCCGCCGCCTGGCACGGACTGCTGTGGCAGGCCGGCGCCAAGCCGTACACGACCACCGGCAAGGGCGACATCACCATCAGCGTCGACGACGCGGTCTCCAAGAAGCTCGGCGCCTACTGGGGCGGACTGGCGAAGGAAGGCGTGATCAGCACCGACCCGGACTTCACCGACGGCTGGTACGCCGGGCTCAACAAGGGCAAGTACGCCACCTGGATCACCGCCGCCTGGGGCCCGGCCTTCCTCTCCGGCTCCGCCAAGGCCACCGCCGGCAAGTGGCGCGCGGCCCCGCTCCCCCAGTGGGACGCGGCCAAGCCCAGCGCGGGCAACTGGGGCGGCTCGACCACGGCGGTGATCCGTTCCAGCAAGAACCCCGTCGCCGCGGCCGTGTTCGCGCAGTTCCTCAACAGCGACCCCGCCACCGCCGAGATGTTCGCCACCGAGCAGTTCTTCTTCCCGGCGACCAAGGCCCTGCTCACCGACGCCGGGTTCGTGTCGGACGCGCCGGCCTTCTACGGCGGCCAGAAGGTCAACCAGGTCTTCGCCGACGTCAGCGCCACCGTCGACCCGGCCTTCCAGTGGCCGCCGTTCCTCGACCAGGCGGCGACCGACTGGACCGAGACCGTCGGCAAGTCCCTCGCCGACAAGAAGGACACGGTCGCCGCCCTCGGCCAGTGGCAGTCGCGGCTGACCACGTACGCCAAGGGCCAGGGCTTCACCGTCAAGGGGTCCTGAGATGGCCGCCACCACCCCTGTCACCGCCCCGGGCCGCTCGCGGCCCGGGGGCACCCGGCGCCGCCGCTCGGCGGGACCCCTCTTCGTCGCACCGTTCCTGGTGCTGTTCCTGCTGCTCTTCCTCGCGCCGCTGGTGTACGCCGCCTATCTCAGCCTCTTCCAGACCCGTCTGATCGGCGGGACGGTCTTCGTCGGCCTCGACAACTACGCCCAGGCCTTCGGCGACTCCCAGTTCCTGCACGGAGTCGGCCGCGTCGCGCTGTTCTTCCTGGTGCAGGTGCCCGTGATGCTGCTGCTGGCCCTGCTGTTCGCGCTCGCGCTCGACAGCGGTCTGCTGCGCCTGTCCCGGGTGATCCGGCTGGGCATCTTCGTCCCCTACGCCGTTCCCAGCGTGGTCGCCGCGCTCATGTGGGGCTATCTGTACGGCCCGGACTTCGGCCCGTTCGCCCAACTGGGCCGGAACCTGGACCTGCCGGTCCCGAACTTCCTCGGCGAGAGCCTGATGCTCGGCAGCCTCGCGAACATCGTGACCTGGGAGTTCGTCGGCTACAACATGATCATCCTGTACGCCGCCCTGCGCACGGTCCCGCACGAGCTGTACGAGGCGGCCGCGATGGACGGCGCCGGGGCCTGGCGCATCGCCTGGTCGATCAAACTCCCGGCGCTCCGCCCGGCGTTGCTGCTCACCCTGCTGTTCTCCGTGATCGGCAGCTTCCAGCTGTTCAACGAGCCGAAACTGCTCAAGGACCTCGCCCCGGACGTGATCAGCAGCTCCTACACCGCCAACCTCTACGCCTACACGCTCGCCTTCACCGGCCAGCAGGTCAACTACGCGGCCACGGTGTCCTTCCTCCTCGGCCTCGTCATCGTGATCGCCTCCTACGGCGTCCTGCTCACCGCCAACCGCAGGAGGACCCCGTGACGACGACCACCCCCGCGCCCACGGTCACCGCGGCGGCGAGCAAGCCGGCGCGCGTCGCGCACCGCAGGAGCCGCCCGGGCCGTCGCAGCACCCCGCTGACGATCGCCATGCTGGCCGCCCTGGCGTACTTCCTACTGCCCCTCTTCTGGTTGCTGATCGCCTCGACCAAGAGCACGCAGGACCTGTTCAACAGCTTCGGCCTGTGGTTCTCTGGCGCCCCGCAGCTGCTGACGAACATCAAGGAGACCCTCACCCAGAACGACGGGGTCTTCGTGCGCTGGCTGCTGAACACGGTCCTGTACGCCGGGGTCAGCGCGGTCGGGGCCGCGCTGCTGGCGGCCGCCGCGGGATACGGCTTCGCCAAGTACCGCTTCCGCGGCGACCGTCTCGCCTTCAACCTGGTCCTCGGCGCGGTCATGGTGCCGACGACCGCGCTGGCCATCCCGACCTATCTGCTGTTCGCGCAGGCGGGCCTGGCCAACACCCCCTGGGCGGTCATCCTGCCCTCGCTGGTCAACCCGTTCGGCCTCTATCTGATGCGCGTCTACGCCGCGGACTCCGTCCCCGACAGCATCCTGGAGGCCGCCCGGATCGACGGTGCCGGCGAAGCCCGGATCTTCTTCCGCATCGCCCTGCGGCTGATGGCCCCGGGGGTGGTGACGGTCCTGCTGTTCACGCTGGTGGCGACCTGGAACAACTACTTCCTGCCGCTGATCATGCTCAACGACCCCGATCTGTACCCGATCACCGTCGGCCTGGCCTCCTGGGCCGCGCAGGCGCAGAACGGCGGGGCCGGCGCCAGCAGCGACATGCTCGCGCTCGTCGTGACCGGCTCCCTGATCTCGATCGTCCCGCTGGTCGTGGCCTTCCTCATGCTCCAGCGGTACTGGCAGAGCGGTCTGGCCGCCGGCGGCGTCAAGCAGTAAGGCCCACCGTCCTCGTACCACTCCCCCCACCCTTTCTCTCGGAGGTTCTTCTTCATGGCGGCTCTGCCTGACCGCGTCCTGTTCGGTGCCGCGTACTACCACGAGTACCAGCCGTACGAACGGCCCGCCGAACGCCTCAAGACCGACCTGGACCTGATGGCCGACGCGCATGTCTCCGTCATCCGGGTCGGCGAGTCGGTGTGGTCCACCTGGGAGCCGGAGAACGGGACGTTCGACCTCGACTGGCTCCAGCCCGTGCTGGACGGCGCCCACGAGCGCGGCATCTCCGTGGTCCTCGGCACACCGACCTACGCGGCGCCGCCGTGGCTGGCCCGGCAGTACCCGGAGATCACGGCCGAGCGGCGCACCGGTGAGCGCATGGGCTGGGGCGCCCGCCAGGAGATCGACTTCACCCACCCGGCCTTCCGCTTCCACGCCGAGCGGGTCATCCGCAAGATCGTCGGCCGGTACGCCGACCACCCCGCCGTCATCGGCTTCCAGGTCGACAACGAACCCGGTCTGCACCTCTTCCACAACCACGGCGTCTTCCAGCGCTTCGTGGACCACCTGCGCGAGAAGTACGGCGACGTGGAGACCCTCAACCGTGAGTGGGGCCTGGTCTACTGGTCCCACCGGCTCTCCACCTGGGCCGACCTGTGGACGCCGGACGGCAACGAGCAGCCCCAGTACGACGTCGCCTGGCGGGAGTTCCAGGCCCGGCAGGTCACCGAGTTCATCGGCTGGCAGGCCGACCTCGTCCGCGAGTACGCCTCGCCCGAGCAGTTCGTCACCACCTGCATCTCCTACACCCGCCAGGGCGTGGAGGACGACGAGCTGTCCGACCGCCTCGACATCGCCTCCGGCAACCCGTACTACGACATGCAGGACGGCCTGCTCCTCCCGGACCCCACACCGGACAACCACGAGCAGAAGTGGAAGACCACCGGCGTGTGGTCGCTGTACCAGACCGCCGACTGGATGTTCTCCTCCCGCCAGGAGCCGTTCCTCGTCACCGAGACCAACGCCGGCTCGATAGGCATGGCCTGGGACAACCGCCCCGGCTACGACGGCCAGTGGCGCCAGGCCGCCTGGGCGCTCGTCTCCCGCGGCGCCCGGATGATCGAGTACTGGCACTGGCACACCCTGCACTTCGGCGCCGAGACCTACTGGGGCGGCATCCTCCCCCACACCGGGCAGCCCGGCCGCACGTACGCCGAACTGGCCCGGCTCGGCGCGGAGTTCGAGGCGGCCGGCCCGCTCGTCGCCGGACTCGAACCGGACGCCGACATCACGATGGTGTACTCGACGCCCAGCAAGTGGCTGATGCAGAAGTACCCGCCGCTCGCCACCCCGGACGGCGAGCCGGACGCGGCGGCCTACCACCGCATCTTCGACCCGTTCTACCGGGGCGCCTTCGACGCGGGCCGCCAGGTCCGTATCGTGCACGCCCGGCAGCTGCACGACCCGAGCGGTGAGCGCGAGGGCCTGTCGCCCGAGGAGGCCGTGCGCCGCCACCCGGTCCTCGTCGTCCCGGCGCTGTACCTGGCCGCCGACGCGACCCTCGACTGGCTCGCCGCCTACGCCGACGCGGGCGGCCATCTCGTCCTCGGCCCGCGCACCGGCTACGCCGACCACGAGGCCCGCGCCCGCGCCGAGCGTGCCCCCGGACGCCTCACGGAGGCCGCGGGCGTCGGCTACGACGAGTTCAGCAACCTCACGCGGGAGGTGCCGCTGCGGCCGGCGCCCGGCGGACCGCTCCGGCTCCCCGAGGGCGCGACGGCTACCCGCTGGGCCGACGGCCTCACCGCCACCGACGCCGAGGTGCTGGTCACCTACGACCACCCGCACTTCGGGCGCTGGCCGGCGGTCACCACCCGCCGCCACGGCGCGGGCCAGGTCACGTACGTCGGCACGGTCCCCGGCCGTGACCTCGGCCGGGCGCTCGCCGAGTGGCTGACGCCGGCGGCCCGGCACGCCTGGAGCGCCCTCCCCGCGTCCGTGACCGCGACGACCGGCACCTCGCCCGACGGGCGCCGTGTCCACATCGTCCACAACTGGGCCTGGGAGCCCGCCACCGTTCCCGTCCCGGTGTCCCTGTCCGACGCGCTGACCGGCGCGGCCCTCCCGGCGGGAGCTCCGCTGGAACTGGGGCCGTGGGACGTGCGCGTACTCGTCACCACCGAGACCGACACCGACACCGACACCGACGCCTGAGGCCCGACACCGGGGCCTGACACCGGGCCCGACACCACCGTCCGTCCTGTTCCATCCCCGAAGGAGTGGTTGTGCACAGAAGAAGACTCGGCAGAGCGCTGGGAGGTGTCGTCGGAGCGTCGGCGATGCTCGCGATGCCCCTGACCGCCCAGGCGTACGCCCCGACGGGCGGGACCGTGTACCAGCTCGGCAACGAGCCCTGCCTCAAGGGGCGCGGCAACTGCGCGGTCTACCCCAAGTCGGCGCAGCTGCCGAACGGCCGCCTGGTCGCGTCGTTCGAGAAGTCCACCGTCGTGACGGCCACGGGGAGTGCCGACCGGCAGACCATGCCGGTGTACAAGAGCGACGACGACGGCACGACCTGGCAGCCGCTGTCCGAGGTCAAGGCCCCGGCGTACCTCTCCGACGACCCCGCGTTCGCGAAGTACACCAGCAACTGGACGAACCCGTTCCTGTACGTGCTCCCGGACCGCGTCGGCGACCTGCCGGCGGGCACGCTGCTGCTGGCGAGCGTGGTGTCCGGCGACGACCAGTACTACAAGGAGCGCAAGGCCGCCGACCCGAACTGGACGCCGTCCAACGACGGTGACCGCAAGGACATGGCGATCGCCCTGTACTCCAGCACCGACAACGGCGTGACCTGGAAGGTCGTCAACGTCGTCGCGACCGGTGGCTGGCAGGGCGGCAGCGCGGGCGCGGTCGGGCAGAACATCGCCAAGGCGAACACGTACAAGCAGGTGGATCCCCTGTGGGAGCCGTACCTGATGGTGCGCAAGAACAAGCTCGTCTGTTTCTACTCCGACGAGAACGACTACGTCGGCTTCGACCCGGCCACCGGGATCCCGAAGCTGGACCCGGCGAACGACACCGCCAAGGACTCGCACGGCCAGATCCTGGTCCACAAGACCTGGAACGGCAAGAGCAAGAAGTGGAGCGAGCCGGTCGTCGACATCGCCGGTTCGACCGAGGACATGGGCGGCGGCAAGACGGAGATCGGCGGCGGCCGGCCCGGCATGACGACCCTCGTCCCGACGGCCGACGAGAAGTGGCTGCTGACCTACGAGTACTGGGGCGGCGGGGCCAACACCCGGTACCGGATCGCGAACGACCCGCTGAAGTTCTTCCAGGGTTCACCCACCGGCATGGGGGTCGACGCACTGCCGGTCGTCGCCGGTTCGCGCCCCCTGGCGCAGGGCGGCAGCCCGGTCGTCATCAAGCTCCCCGACGGGCGCCTGGTCTACAACGCCGCCAACAGCGGCAGCGTCTGGGTCAACGACAGCGGGCGCTCCGACGGTGTGTGGAAGGAGTACCAGACCACCTCGCGGGCCGGATACAGCCGCAACCTGCAGTACGTGGACGGCACCGGCCGCGTCGTGATCCTCAACAACCAGGGCACGTCGGTCATCGCGCACGCCGAGGTCGACCTCGGCCACTCCGCGGGCGCCTACAAGCAGTTGGTGAACCGGAAGACCGGCCAGGTGATCGGCACGGGCAACAACAGCACCGACGCGAACATCGGCAACGGTGACGTCCCCGACGTCGTCCTGGAGGACGCCGGCACGGCGGCCGACCCGGCCACCCAGTACTGGCACGTCACCACCAAGTCCGGCGGCGGCGTGACCCTGCTCAACAAGTCGGGCGGCCGGGCGGCGTCGATCTGGACGGGCAGCGCGACGGCCGGCCAGCGCATCGGCCAATGGGTCGACGACAGCGCCACGGGCACATGGAACGTCGTCCCGTCCGCGAACGGTCACGTCAAGCTGCAGTCGGTCAAGAACAAGGACCTCTACCTGACCGGCGCGTCCACCGACGCGCCCCTCACCCTGCAGAACGCGACCACGGACGGCTCGCAGGACTGGAAACTCGTCCCCTAGCGGGCCGTGCGTCCGTCCCGTCGGGCGCGGGCTCCGTTGCACAGGAGCCCGCGCCCGACGGCTCGAACCCTCCGAGGTCCGGCCGCTACACGCCGGCCGACCACGCCTGGAGCACCGTGAAATCGGCTGGCGTCATCCCCACCTCGGACGTGACGCGGTGGAGGAGGGCCCGCCCCGGGTGATGCCGTGACACCCAGGCGCGGTCGAGGCCGGTGATCTCGTCGTCGACCCAGATGAACGGGCGCCCGGCCGCCTCCCGGACCAGGGCGCGGGTCTTCCAGTGCAGCAGATCGGCGTGGCCCTCCTCCGGGCACTCCGGCAGGTCCACGACGGGGAGCGCCGGCAGGCCGAGCAACGGGGCGATCACCTCGTTGGCGTCGTGCATCCACGCGGTGGCCCACATCAGCTCGCAGGGCAGCCGCAGCAGGCGCGGTCCATGGGTGAGGTCGATCCTCGCCAGCTGGGGATTCGACGTGTGCTGCCAGGCGACCCACTCCCCGGCCGCCGACGGGAGCCGCCCGCCGCCGTAGGGCAGGAGCGTTCCGTCGACGTCGAGGAAGAGCAGCGGGCGGCCCGCGTGGCCCGTCATGTCTCCCACCTCAGCAGGTCTCCCGGCCGGCATTCGAGCACCGCGCAGAGTGCGGCGAGGGTGGTGAATCGGACCGCCTCGGCCCGGCCGTTCCTGAGCACCGCCAGATTGGCGGGGGTGATTCCCACGCGGTCCGCGAGTTCGCCCACGGACATCTTCCGCTTCGCCGGCATCACGTCGATGTCGACGGCGATCGGCATCAGATGACCTCGGCCAGCTCGGCCCGCATGTGCTGCGCCTCGATGTCGCGGGTGACGGCCTTGGCGAGCAGCATCCGCAGGACGAGGACGATGAGCGCCATCCCCAGCACCGCGAGGCCGGCACCGCCCAGCAGGAGCACGACGCCGGGGGCCACGGCCTCGCCCGGCGCCAGGACCACGCCGAGCGCGAACACCAGGACCGCCGCCGCCACCATCGCGCCGATCACCCCGTGCACGTACCGGAACGCGGCGTGGGAGAAGACGGTGTCCCGCCGGACCATCGTCACCAGGCGCCACACACAGACCAGCACGACCTGGACCGTCACCACCCCCAGCACCACGATCACGAGGACCGGCGTGCGCACATGCGCCGCGTCCGCGTCGAGACCGTCGAGATCGGCGGCCAGCAGCGGCACCATCACCCCCTGCACGAACAGCGAACCGACGAACAACCCCACGATCACGGCACGCAGCGCCAGCACCGTCAGCTTCCCCACGACACCCTCCTTCACTCGACCAGCGATAGAAAACTATCGAAAGTCGATAGATCAGGCAAGGCTGCGCTGCTCTCCCCGGCTGGATCGGTGTGTCAGGGGTGGCTGGTCGGCTGGTCGGATGCGGGCACGGCCGGTGGGACGGCCGGTGGGCGGGGCGCTGACGGAGGGGGCCGATGTCCGAGCCGGAGCGGGTACGACTGCTCGTTCTCGTGCCCCGCCGGTGTCTCGAAGTCTGGTGGTGGCAGCCGTAGAGCGAGGCGTGCCCAGGGGGCGGCGCGGGCGCCGGGCTCCTGGTACTCGGCGCGGCGGGCACTGTCATGATCGGAGGATGAGTCAGAGCGCCGACGACGGCTACCTCCTCGACAACCGCCAGGCCGAGGCGGGCGAGCGGTTCGACGCCCTCGCGGCCCTGTTCGACGCCTCCACCTTCCGGCACATCGACGACCTCGGGATCGCGCCCGGCTGGCGTTGCTGGGAGGTGGGCGCCGGCGGTTCCTCGGTGGTGCGGGGCCTCGCCGAGCGGGTGGGCCCCACGGGGCACGTCCTGGCGACCGACATCGACACCTCGTGGCTGGCCGCCGCGGCGGCGCCACAGGTCGAACTCCGCCGCCACGACGTCGCCGTGGACGAGCCCCCGCAGGGCCCCTTCGACCTGGTCCACGCCCGGCTGGTCCTCGTCCACGTCGCCGACCGCGAGCGGGCCCTGCGCGTGATGGCCGATGCCCTGCGCCCGGGCGGACGGCTGCTGCTGGAGGACGCCGACCCCGCGCTCCAGCCCCTGATCTGTCCGGACGAGTCCGGCCCGCGACAGCGGCTGGCCAACAAGCTCCGCCACGGCTTCCGCCGGCTCCTCGCCGAGCGCGGCGCGGAGCTGTCCTACGGCCGCCGCCTCCCCCGACTGCTGCGTGAGGCGGGACTGACCGACGTACAGGCGGACGCCTACTTCCCCGTCACGGGCCCCGCCTGCGCGGCGCTGGAGGCGGCCACCGTGCGCCAGGTCCGGGACCAGTTGGTGGCGGGGGGCCACGCGACGCCGTCGGAGATCGACACCCATCTCGCCAACATCGCGGCGGGCGGTCTGGACCTGGCGACCTCCCCGATGATCTCGGCCTGGGGACGCAGGCCGGTGCCGTCTGGGTACGGCCACACCCGCGGTTGAGTACGCGCACTCAGGACCCGTGCGGCGGACGCGCCGACGATGGGGGTCTGCCTCGTCACGTACAGGAGATGCCATGTTCAGCCGCCTCGCCGATGTCCTGGTACCCGCCGTCGGACGTCTCACCGTGACCGTCGAAGCCGGGACCGCCGTGGCGCCGGGCAGCATCGTCGTCGCCAACCACACCTCGCTCGCCGATCCCGCCGTCGTGCTCGCGGCGCTGCACCGGCTCGGCGTCCAGCCGGTCGCCCTGGGCGCCGCGGGCCTGTGGCGGATCCCGCTGCTCGGCCGTGCGCTCTCCCGCGAGGGATACGTGCCCGTGCACCGGGGCGACCCGCGCGCCGCCGACGCGCTCGACCTCGCCGCCGCCGCGCTGGAGCGGGGCAGGTCGATCCTCATCTACGCCGAGGGCGGGATCCCGACGCGCACCGACTCCGCCGAGGCCGCGCCCGGCACGTTCCGCAGCGGCCTGGCCCGGCTGGCCGCACGCACCGGCGCGCCCGTCGTCCCGGTCGGCCAGGCCGGCGCCCGGCGGGTCACCTCGGGAAGCCCGGCCAAGCAGCTCGCGGGGCTGGTCACCGCCCCGCTGCGCCGCCCCGGCCTGCACGTCCACGTCGGAACACCGTTCACCCTCACCGGCGGCCACGCCGGTGACACGCGGCAGGCACATGCCGCGGTGACGGCCGCCTGGCGCACGGCGGCCGCCCACCTAGGCGAACCGGCCGCGCTCGCCGCGTGACGCCCGGAACGGGGCGGGCGTTCCACCCGGCCGGGTCCGGCTCCCGGCCGGGTCCGGCTGTCCGAGCGCCGCGGCTCCGCCTTCCGGCCACCCCCGCAGAGCGTCCTGACGACCGTGCCACGACCGTGAGGCGCCACCTCGTGCGCGTCGTGGTGTGAGCCCTGATGTGCCTGGTGGGACCCGCGATGGATGCCGACAGGAGTTCCTGGGGCTCGGAGCGCTGGGTCTGCTCGCCTCACGGGACGCCGACAAGCCGGTGACCGACCTGTCGACGGGCCGGCAGCGCCGCCCGGACCTCGCCCTGGCGCCGGCGACCCGGCCGCACGCCCTGCTGCCGGACGAGCCGACCAACCACCTCTCGATCGCCCTCGTCGACGAACCCACCGACGCCCTGCACGCCACCGACGCGGCCGTCGTCGCCACGCACGACCGTCAGCCTGAGTCCAGCTCCGGAGGCCCTACCCGGCTCGCGACCTGCGGCACGGCTCCCGAAATCCTGTTTCCGAAGAGGCCTCCCCGACCTGACAATCAGGGACCGGCAAGGGGAGGAACACATGAGCCAGGACCACCTGACTCTTCATGAGCTGATGCCGCCGCAGGAGCTGGCGGCGGCGCTCGACGCGGGGCACGTCACGCGCAAGTCGCACCCGGAACTGCCGCTGTCCCTCTACGCCTACACGCGGAGGTGCCAGTACGAGCGGGTGTGGAACCGGGTGACCACGCGCTGCCGCGGTCTCGTGGCCGACGACGTCACCGGCGAGATCGTCGCGCTGCCGCTGCCGAAGTTCTTCAACGTCGGTGAGCACGAGGCCGGTCAGCCGTACGCCCCCGGTCTTCCCGACGAGCCGTTCGAGGTGTACGACAAGGTCGACGGCAGCCTGGCCGTGGTGTTCCACTACGCCGGCCGGTGGCGGGTCGCGTCCAAGGGGTCGTTCGTCAGTGTGCAGGCGACCTGGGCGCAGCGGCTGCTCGACGCCAAGGACACCTCCGGTCTCGTACCGGGGGTGACCTACCTCGCCGAGATCCTGTACCCGGAGAACCGGATCGTCGTGGACTACGGCGACCGGCGTGACATGGTGCTGCTGGCCGCGTTCGCCAAGGACGGCACCGAGGTACCCCTGGCGGAGGCCGCGACGGGCTGGCGCGGCATCGGCTCGGTCGTCACCGTCCGGCCCGCCGTGCCGCTCACCGAACTGATGGCCATGACGGAGGGCAACCGGCTGCCGGGCGGGACGGACGCCACCGGCACCGACGCGGAGGGCTTCGTGCTGCGCTTCGCCTCGGGCGTTCGGGCGAAGGCCAAGTTCGCCGAGTACGTACGGCTCCACAAGGTGCTCACCGGGGTGACCGAGCGGGACATCTGGCGCGGTCACGGCATCCAGCGGTTCGCGGGCCTGCCCGCGAGGCAGGTGGCGCAGGCGCTGAACTGCTCGGCCGGGGACGTCGTCGCCTCCGGTGGCCGGCCCCTGGACGCGCTGCTGGAGCAGGTGCCCGACGAGTTCGACGCCTGGGTGCGCACAGTCGTCGCGGGGATCGAGAAGCAGGTGGAGGACCGGGAGCGGGCGATCGACGAGGCGTTCCGCTCCCTCGCCCCTCTCACCGGCGACCGGGGGGCCTTCGCCCGTGCGGTGCGGGAGCTGCCCGACGCGGCCGTGCGCCCCGCCATGTTCCTGCGGCTGGACGGCCGGCCCACCGCACTCGTGACGTACCGTTCCACCCGGCCGGAGGCGTCCGACCCCTTCAAGAACGACGAGGAGAACTGACCGTGCCCGTGGTACATGTCATGACGGGCCTGCCCGCTTCGGGGAAGACGACCGCCGCGCGCAAGCTGCAGGCGGAGTCCGGGGGGCGGATGCGCCGCGTCAACCTCGACGATCTGCGGGCGATGCTCGACGTCCCGCTGCCGGAGGGGGCCGGTCGTCGGTCGTACGCGCACGAGCAGACCGTGCTGGCGATCCAGGACGCGGCGGTACGGACAGCCGTGGACGACGGTTTCGACGTCGTGGTGGACAACACGCACATGACGCCGCACATCCCGAAGCGGCTCAAGGCGGCCGTGGCGGGGCTGGCCGCCTTCGTCGTGCACGACTTCACCGACGTACCGGTGGAGGAGTGCCTGCGCCGTGACGCCGAGCGGGAGCGACCGGTCGGTGAGGAGATCATCCGGATCCTCGCCGACAAGCACGAGAAATCCCGCCGGGGTGGCTGGCGGCTCACCGCGGAGTGGCTGAACGACCAGGCCCCCGTCGAGCCGTACGTCGCCGACCCGGCGCTCCCCTCGGCGGTGCTGTGCGACATCGACGGCACCCTCGCCCTCCGGGGCGACCGGGGCGCCTACGACTTCACGCGCTGCGAGGAGGACCTGCTGAACGTGTCGGTGCGCGGGGCGCTGCGCTCCTTCCGCGGCGCGGACGGTGATGTCGTCGTCCTGCTCTCGGGCCGCGGTGAGGAACACCGGGGCCGGACGGAGTCGTGGCTGCGGACGCACGAGGTGCCGTACGACGAGCTGTGGATGCGTGCCGCCGGGGACCAGCGCCGCGACGACGTGGTCAAGGCCGAGCTGTTCGACCGGCATGTACGCCACCGCTTCGCCGTGCGGGTCTCCCTCGACGACCGTGACCGGGTGGTCGCCGTGTGGCGCCGGATGGGGCTGCCGACCTGGCAGGTCAACTACGGCAGCTTCTAGCCGGTGGGCCGCTGGTAAAATGGGGGCACGCTTCGACAGCGTTGGGGCCCGTACCGAGGGGTACGGGCCCCGGCGCGTTCCGGGCGCCAGACCAGGAAAGGTTCCCCATGAACGCGAAGCCGCCCGCCTCCGGGCACTCCTCCCCCGACGCGCCCGGACGTGACGCGGGGCCGCGGGGCGAGTCCCCGGTGCCGGAAGCGGCCACCGGGGAGCCGGCGCCGGCCGGGTCCTTCGACGCGCTCGGGCTGCCGCCGGAGCTGCTGAGGACCATGACCGATCTCGGCGTGACGGACCCCTTCCCGATCCAGGCGGCGACGCTGCCGAACGCGCTGGCCGGCCGCGACGTCCTCGGCCGCGCGCGGACCGGGTCGGGCAAGACGCTGGCGTTCGGGCTCGCGCTGCTCGTCCGCACGGCGGGCCGGCGGGCGGAGTCGAAGCGTCCGCTCGCCCTGGTCCTGGTGCCGACCCGGGAACTCGCGCAGCAGGTGAGCGACGCGCTGACGCCGTACGCGCAGACGCTGAAGGTGCGGCTGACGACGGTGGTCGGCGGGCTGTCGATCAACAAGCAGCAGGCGGCGCTGCGGGCGGGCGCCGAGGTGGTCGTGGCGACACCGGGGCGGCTGACCGACCTGGTGTCGCGCCGGGACTGTCTTTTGAACCAGGTGCGGATCACGGTGCTGGACGAGGCCGACCAGATGTGCGACCTGGGTTTCCTGCCGCAGGTCTCGGAGATCCTGGAGCAGCTCCCCGCCGACGGGCAGCGGCTGCTGTTCTCCGCGACCCTGGACCGTGACGTCGACCAGCTGGTGCGGACCCATCTGCACGACCCGGTGCTCGCCTCGGTCGACCGGGTCGCGGGCTCGGTCACCACGATGGAACACCATGTGCTGAACATCCACGGTGCCGACAAGTACGGGACCGCCACCGAGATCGCCGCGCGGGACGGCCGGGTGCTGATGTTCCTGGACACCAAGGCCGGCGTCGACCAGTTCACCCGCCATCTGCGGGCCAGCGGCGTCCGGGCCGGTGCCCTGCACAGCGGGAAGTCGCAGCCGCAGCGCACGCACACGCTGGGCCAGTTCAAGGACGGCCAGATCACCGTGCTGGTGGCGACCAACGTCGCCGCGCGGGGCATCCACATCGACGCGCTCGACCTCGTCGTCAACGTCGACCCGCCCGCCGACGCCAAGGACTATCTGCACCGGGGCGGGCGCACGGCACGCGCCGGCGAGTCCGGGAAGGTGGTCACGCTGGTCACGCCGAACCAGCGGCGCGATGTGAACCGGATGATGTCCGACGCCGGGATCCGGCCGACGGTCACCCAGGTACGCTCCGGTGAGGCGCAGTTGACCGCCATCACCGGGGCGAAGCGCCCGCCGGCCCCACCGAAGGCCGCCGGTGGCAACGCCCCCTTCCGTGGCATGGGCACCCGACCCGGCCGTCCCGCGAAGGAGTCCCGCAAGGCGGCCGAGGCCCGCAAGGCCGCGGAGGCCCGTGCGGCGGCCCGGGTGCGCAAGGGTCGCTGACCCCGGCGGTCCGGGTGCGCACGGGCCGCTGATCCGGGCGGTGCGGGCTCAGGAGCCGGGGGCGAGGCCGAGGGCGGCGAGTGCCGTCGTGCCGGCGGCGGTGTGGCCGTTCCCGGCGAGGAGCAGCGTGCGGGCCGACTGGTAGGGGCAGCCCGCCGCGTCGAACGCCGTCGCGAGGGTGAGGCGGCCGGACAGGTCGCCGTCCAGGAGGGCCTGCGCGCGGTCCAGTTGGGCCGTCACCACGGGGTTTCCGGCGACCAGGGCCCGGCTCTCGGCGACCCGCCTCCGGGCTCCGGGGTGGCCGGCGAGGACCGATGCCTCGGCCCGGAGGCCCACGTACCAGTGCAGCCAGATCCAGGAGACCCACTTCCACACCTGCTCCGGTTCCGGTGCGAGTCGTTCCAGGGCCGCCTCCGCGTCGCCGTGGTGGAGGTGGACCATGGCGTCGAAGACCGCGCCGTAGCCGTGGTGGTGCTCGGCGGCGGTGCCCGCCTCGGTGACGATCGCCAGCCAGGCCGCATGGGCGTCGTGGTCGCCGCGCAGGCCGTGGATCATGGCGACCGACGCGGCGGCCGGGCCGAGCGAGAAGGACCGCTGCCGGTCGCTGCGCCGCCAGGCGTCGAGGAACCGCTCGCTGCCGGTGAGGACATCGGCGGCGTCGCCCGCGAACGCGTCCGCGACCAGGAGCCAGGACAGGGCGTGGTGTTGCACCTCGGCGAACAGGAGTTGGTCGGCGAGCTGCCTGGCCCAGCCGCGGGCCTGCGCAAGGCGGCCCACGCCGAGAGCCGTCCCGGCGGCCATGGCGAGGGCGTCCATTCGCTCGTGCGTGCGGGCGGGGGTGGGCGGCACCGGGGCGAGGATCTCGATCCGGCGCCGGGCGGCGGCCGCCGCCCCGAAGGAGTCACCGGCCCAGGTCCGGGCACCGGAGAGCGCGTTGAGGGCGGCGGACTCGGCCACCGGGTCACCCGCCCGCCGGGCGAGTTCGACGGCGCGTTCCGCGTAACCGACCGTCTCCTGCGCCGTGTTGTCCGCGTCTCCCTGGATCGCGCCGAAGGCGTCCGCGACGACCGCCGCCTCGGCCAGGGCGAGGGCGGCGGCGGGCGAGGCTGACGACAGGCGCGCGGGCGGCAGCCGCGGGGGCGACAGGTGCGCGGGCGACGCGTGCGTGGGCGCGCCGCGCGGCAGCTGGGCCGGTGCTTCGGCCGGCAGGTCGGCCTTCGCGTCCGGCGGCAGGGCCCCGGCACCGGACAGATGCCCTCTGGCCTCCGTGAGCAGGGCGGTCACCTCGTCCACGGCCGGGAGCCGGGCGAACTCGCTGGAGAAGCGGTAGGCGACGGTGGCGGCGGCCGCCAGGTCGCAGGCCGCGCCGACGGTGTCACCGGCCCGCCGGGCGGCCTCGGCGGCGGCACGGTGGAGGCGGAACATGTCGTCGCCGAGCCTGCGGCAGCCGGCGACCGCGGCGGCCTCCCGCAGCGCCCCGGCAGCGACGGCGGCACCCGTCGCGTCACCGGCCGAGCCCGCCGCGCCTCCCGCGCCGGTGTCCTGGGCCAGCGCCGCCGCCTGCTCGTACCGCTGCTGGGACTCGCCGGGCAGGTTGCGGGTGAAGGCCAGCCCGGCCAGGAGGAGGGCCAGGCGATGGGCCTGCGGGCGTCGCTCCGGACGGCCCTCGGCCCAGGTGAGGGCGGCGCGCAGGTCGTCGGCCAGGGCGTCGAAGCGGGCGCGCCAGTCCGCGCCCCCGGTGTCGGTGAGGGCGGTCGCGCGGGCCAGGCACCAGTCCAGGTGACGGGACCGGACGTCCGCCGGTTCGGCGGCGTCGGCGAGCCGCTCGGTGCCGTACTGACGGATGGTCTCCAGCGCCTGGTAGCGGGTGCCGGTGGCGGACGGTGTCGCGGTGAGCAGGCTCTGCTCGGCGAGCCGGCCCAGCCCGTCGACGACCTCGGCCGCGTCCAGCGGGGCGAACCCGGCCACGGCCGTGGCCGCCTCGGCGGTGAACGGCACGACGAACACCGAGATCCGGCGCAGCAGCGCCCGGTCCGGCGGCTCCAGCAGGTCGTGGCTCCAGTCCAGCGCCGCCCGCACCGACCGGTGCCGGTCCTCCGCGCGAGGGCCGCCGGCGAGGATCCGCAACTGGTCGGAGAGGCCGGCCGTGAGACCGTCCAGGCCGAGGGTGGGCCAGCGTGCGGCAGCGAGTTCGATGGCGAGTGCCATGCCGTCGAGCCGTTCGCAGATGGCCGCGATCCGGTCGCGTACGGCCGGTTCCGGTGGTCGGCCGACCGCCGCTGCCCGTTCCAGGAACAGGGTCACGGCGTCCGAGTCGGCGCCGCCGTCCGAGGACAGTGGCGGCACCGGGAACACCCACTCGAACGGCACCAGCATCCGGGCCCGGCTCGTCGCGAGGACCCGTAGGTTCGGGCAGGCGACCAGCAGCCGTTCCAGGAACGGCGCGACGCCGTCGCGTATCTGCTCGCAGTTGTCCAGCACCAACAGGGCCCGGCGGTCGGCCAGGGCGGTCAGCACCGACTCGTCGACACCGCGCCCCGGTTGTTCCCCCACTCCCACGGCCGCCGCGATCGCGGCCCCCACCCGTGCGGGGTCGCTGACCGGGGCCAGGTCGACGAACCACACCCCGTCGGCGAAGTCGTCGGCCGCGTCGGCCGCCACCGCCAGCGCGAGGCGGGTCTTGCCCACTCCGCCGGGGCCGACCGCTGTCACCTGCCGGCGTGTCTTCACCGCGTCAGCCAGCTCGGCGCGCTCGCGTGTACGGCCGACGAACGCGGTCAGCGGCGTGGGGAGGGCGGGCGCCGGGCGGGGGCTCTGGACGCGGGCGAGGTCGGCCGCGCGACGGGAGAGCGCCCGTCGGTCCGGCTCGTCGAGCTTGCGCAGCAGGGCGGAGACGTGTGACTCGACCGTGCGCACGGAGATGAACAGCCGCGCGGAGATCTCCGCGTTGCTGAGGTGTTCACCGAGCAGCGCGAGGACTTCGGCTTCACGGGTCGAGACCGCGGGACTGGACACCGCCCCATTATCCGCTGCTCCGTGGCGTCTCCGTGGTGGATTCCGTGCTCACCACGGAGGCGGGCCGCGGGCGCCTCGCGACAAGCTGTGACCACGGCGATCGCACCGGGCGGACAGCCCGGGAGGGTCGCGGCCCGCCCCCACGGAACCGAGGAGCAGACAGTGACCACGACCGAGTCGTCAGTGACCACGGCCGAGCCGGAGCCGTCCGCCGGTCCGCGCCCGCGTACGCGGCGGCGCCGTGACACCGAGCACCGGCTCGCTCATGACGTCGACGTCTGGGTGGCCAGTGCCTCGGAGGACGGTGTGCCGTATCTGGTGCCGCTGTCCTTCGACTGGGACGGCGAGACGCTGCTGGTGGCCACCCCGGCCGACAGCCCGACCGGCCGGAACCTGGCCGCGACCGGGGCCGCCCGGCTGGGACTGGGCCCGACCCGGGACGTGTCCATGATCGAGGGCCGGGTCGAGGTGCTCCCGATCGACGCGTTGCCCCGGGAGCGCGGGGACCGGTTCGCCACGCGCACCGGCTTCGACCCCCGGGTGTCGGCCACGGCGTACCGCTGGTTCCGTATCACCCCGCGCCGCGTCCAGGCGTGGCGTGAGGCGGACGAGCTGACGGGGCGTGAGCTGATGCGCGACGGCAGCTGGCTCCGCTGAGACACCAAAGGGGCGCGCCCGCGGGCGCGCCACCGCAGAGCGAGATCGACGACCGGACAGTACGAGAGAGGGAACCCGTCATGACGACCACACGCGAGTCCGCCCGGAACAGTGGCAGGGCCGACACGAAGTTCGAGGGCTTCTCGGCCGAGGAACGCGACGCGATGAAGGAGCACGCACAGGAGCTGAAGGCAACCGCGCGGCGCGGCGCGCGCTCGGCCGGGGCGGACGGGGAGGCCGATGTGCTCGCCAAGATCGCCGGGATGGCGGACGCGGACCGCGTTCTCGCCGAACGGGTGCACGAGATCGTACGGGCCGCCGCGCCGGATCTCGCGCCGAAGCTCTGGTACGGCATGCCCGCGTACGCCAGGGACGGCAAGGTCGTGTGCTTCTTCCAGAGCGCGCAGAAGTTCAAGTCCCGGTACGCCACGCTCGGCTTCAGCGACCAGGCACGGCTCGACGAGGGCACGCTGTGGCCCACCACCTACGCCCTCACGGAACTGACCGCCGCGACCGAGGCCCGGATCGCCGAGCTGCTCAGGAACGCCACGGGCTGAGGCCGACTCCCGCGCCCGCAAGCCCTCTTGACCGCGGATCGTGGCACTGGTTCCGTGGGGGAACTGCTCATGGGAACGCTCCCACAACGGTGAGAACCGATGCGAAAGGATCCCCATGCAGACCTCCCCCCACAGGTTCGCCGGGCGCGGTACGGCGGCCACACTCGCGGCGGTTCTCGTCGCCTGTCTGCTGTCGCTGGCCGGTGTCGCTCGCGCCCACGCCGCGCCGGGCGGCGACACGGCGGCCCCCTCCGCGCGGGCGGCCGCGCCCGGACAGCCCGGCGACCCGAACATCAAGTTCGTCGGGCGCTGGGACACCACCGGCTCCGGCACCGCGTACACGCCGTACTGGGCCGGCGCCTACTACCGTGTCGGCTTCACCGGCCGGACCGTCCAGCTGAAGCAGCGCGGCACGATCGACCTCTGGGCGCGGATCGACGACGGGCCCGTGAGGTTCTACGACGACGTGAAGGGGACGGTGAACCTGACCCCGGCCGCGCTGTCGTCGGGCCGCCACACACTGCAGGTCAACTACCAGGTGGTGGCGGGCTCCTACCGTGGTGACGCCGTCTTCCAGGGGCTGGTCCTGGACGGCGGCGCGACCACCTTCGCGGCGCCCGCGCCGACCCGGCTGGTCGAGTTCGTCGGCGACTCGATCACCGTGGGCACGACGACCTCGCAGAACGCCCGTACCGCCTACGGCTGGCTGATCGGGGAGCGGCTCGGCACCGAGCACACGCAGATCGCCCAGGGCGGCGCCTGCCTGGTCGCCGCGGCGGACGGGTGCGTGGGCCTGGAGCGGCAGTACACCAGGCTCAGTCCCAACGCGGCGACGCCCGACTGGGACCCCGCCCGGTACCGGGCGGACGCCGTCGTCATCAACCTGGGCACCAACGACGTGGGACACGGGGTGAGTTCCGCACAGTTCCAGGCGGGCTACAGCAGTCTGCTGCGCAAGGTACGCGCGGCCCACCCGCAGGCCTGGATCTTCGCGCTGGAGACCTTCCGGGGACGGTTCGTCCCGCAGACCCAGGCCGCCGTGCAGGGGGCCGTCGCGGGCGGGGACTCCCGGCTGTCCTTCGTCGACACCACGGGCTGGCTGGGCTCCGGCGACCTCACCGACTCCGTTCACCCCAACGACCGGGGGCACCGTGTCGTCGCCGACCGGCTCGCCCCGGTCATCGCCGCCAGGATCGGCGCCTGACCCCGTCGCCGGACCTACGATGGGGTCATGCCCGTCGTCCTCTTCGCAGGTATCCCGGTGAACGACTACACAGCGGCGCTCTCCTGGTACGAGCGGCTGTTCGGTTCACCGCCGACCTTCTTCCCGAACGACGAGGAGGCCGTCTGGGAACTGGCCGAGCATCGCTACGTGTACATCGAGCACCGCCCGGGGCGCGCCGGCCACGCCCTGCAGACCGTCTTCGTCGACGACCTGGACGCCCGCGTCGCCGGGATCTCGGGCCGGGGTCTGGAGCCCCGGACCCGCGAGACGTACGCGAACGGCGTACGCAAGGTCACGTACGAGGACCCGGACGGGAACGAGATCGGCTTCGGCGGCGGGCCCGGCTGACCGGGCGGGACGCGGGAGGGGCGCCGGGACACGGGGAGTGTCCGGCTCCGCCCCTCGGGTTCACGCGGATCCGGCCGGGGCGGTGATCTCCCGCTTGAGGATCTTGCCGCTGGGCCCGGTCGGCAGGGTGTCGACGAGCCATACCTCGCGCGGGTACTTGTACGCGGCGACCCGGTCCCTGACGAACTCCCGCAGTTCGTCGGGGTCCGTCTGCGCGCCCGGGCGGAGGACGACGGCGGCCGCGATCTCCTCGCCCAGGTGAGGGTGCGGCACACCGACCACCGCGGCCAGGGCGACGGCCGGGTGCTCGTGCAGGACCTCCTCGATCTCGCGCGGGTACACGTTGTAGCCGCCGCGGATGATCATGTCCTTCTTGCGGTCGACGATGTACAGGTAACCGTCCTCGTCCCGCCGTGCGAGGTCGCCGCTGCGCAGCCAGCCGTCGGGGATCGCGGCAGCGGTCTCCTCGGGCCGGTTCCAGTACCCCTTCATCACGTTCGGCCCCCGTACGGCCAGTTCGCCGACCTCGCCGGGCGCGACGTCCTGGCCCTTGTCGTCCAGCAGCCGCACCTCCACGTCCTGGATCGGGGTGCCGATGGAACCGGCCTTGCGCGGCCGGTCGGGGTGGTTGAACGTGACCACCGGGCTGGTCTCGGACATGCCGAAGCCCTCCAGCACCGCGCAGCCGAAGCGCCGCTCGAAGCCGTGCAGGATCTCCACCGGCAGCGACGCCCCGCCGGAGACGCACATGCGCAGGGTGGAGACGTCCGCTTCCGAAGGGTGCTGCAGCAGGGCCGCGTACATCGTCGGCACCCCCTCGAAGACCGTGGCCCGGTCGCGGGCGACGGCGTCCAGCACGGCCTGCGGCTCGAAGCGGGGGATCAGGGTGAGCGAGGCGCCGGCGCGCACGGCCACGCTCATGGTGCAGATCTGGCCGAAGATGTGGAACAGCGGCAGACAGCCCACCACCACGTCCTCGCGTGTCATCCGCTGGACGTGGACCGTGTTGACCTCGGTGTTGTGCCGCAGCCCGCCATGGGTGAGCGTGGCGCCCTTGGGACGGCCGGTGGTACCGGAGGTGTACAGGAGCACGGCCACGTCGTCGTCCGCCGTCTCCGCCACGCCGGGCAGCGGTTCGTGTCCGGCCAGCCGCGCCGCGAAGTCCCGGGGTTCGACGGCCAGGTGCCGCACCCCGGCGGCTGCAGCGCCCTGAGCGCCCTCGCCCGGTGCCTGGTGCCATTCCAGGAGCAGCGCCGCCCCGGAGTCGCGCAGGTGGTACTCGGTCTCCCGTGTCTTGAGCAGCGGGTTCATGGGCACGACGACGGCGCCGGCCCGCAGCACGCCGTAGTAGAGGACGACGAACTCGGGGACGTTGGGCAGCATCAGGGCGACCCGGTCGCCGGGACGTACGCCCTCGGCGCGCAGCAGGGCGGCGGCGCGGGCGCTGCGCTCGTCCAGCTCCGCGTAGCCGATGACCTGGTCTCCCAGGCGCAGCGCGGGACGCCCCTGCTCCCGCTGTGCCGTCTCCACCAGGAACTGCGCCAGATTGGCCATGCCCGCCTCCACGAAAGTCGCCGTCGAAATCCGCCGTTCACTTCGACGACATCGTGCTGCCGCATACGGTGACGGCCTATGGGCCGCACGACAGGATGAGCCTCCCGAGGCTGTTCCGGGGAACAAAACGGCGGCGTTAGGCTGCGGCGATGGACATCTCGGTCGTGGCCGCGGCACTGCATTCCAGGCTGCCGGAACTGGATGAGCGCATCGCCCGGCGCATCCGCGCGGACGTCGACGCCTACGAGGACGAGGCGCTGCTCCCCTTCGACTCGCTGCGCCGCTCGTGCACCGCCAACGCGGATCTGATCCTGAGCCACCTCGGCAGGGGTGGCGCCCCGGACCCGAGCCCGGCGCGCGAGACCGGCCGCGTCCGTGCCGAGCAGGGCGTGCCACTGGCGGACACCCTGCACGCGTACCGGGTCGGCTTCGAACTCCTGTGGACGGAGATCCTCACGGAGGCCCGCACGCACCCCGAGGTCTCCGGCGACCTGCTCGTGTCCGAGTCGGCCGCGATCTGGGCGTTGTTCGGCCTGTACGCGGAGGCGGTCGCGGCGGCCTACCGGGAGACGGCGGCGGAGCTGACCGCGCGGGGGCAGGCCCGGCGCTCGGCTCTGGTGGAGGCCCTGTTCACCGGGGTCATCGCCGACCGCACCACGCTGTGGGAGGCCGCCCGCGAGCTGGGCCTGCCCGAGCGCGGTCCCTACGCGGTCGTCGCGGCGGCGGCCGGCGCCCCGGGTGAGGAGCCGCTGGCGGGGGTCGAGGCCGCGCTGCGTCAGGAGCGGCTCCCCTCGGCGTGGCGGCTGTTGCCCGACCAGCAGATCGGTCTGATCGCGCTGCCGACGGGGACGGCGGAGCAGGCCCTGCTGCGCGTTCTGCGGCGGGACCGGGCACGCGTCGGGGTCAGCCCGTGCTTCCCCTCGTTGCGGGACACCCCGCAGGCGCTGCGCTTCGCCCGGCTGGCGCTGGCCGGGCTGCGGGGCACCGGTCCGGGCGTGGCGCGGTTCGACGACGACCCGCTGGCCATGGTGGTCGCCGCGGCCCCCGCGGAGGCGGCGCACCTGGTGGGGACGGTGCTGCGGCCCGTGGTCGAACTCCCGGTCGTGGAGCGGGCCCGTCTGCTGCAGACCCTGGAGCACTGGTTCGCCGCCGCGGGCTCGGCCACCGAGGCGGGCCGGACCCTGTTCGTACACCCCAACACCGTCCGCTACCGGCTGCGCCGCGTCGAGGAACTGACCGGCCGGTCCCTCACCGATCCGCGGGCGGTGGCGCACATCGGCGCGGCGCTGCTGGCCGTCCGGGGGCAGCGCGCCGGGCAGGACGAGCAGCCGCCCGCCGGACCGGCCTGACGGCCCGACGGGCGGCGGGCGCGGGTGTCGCGCAGCGGGTGTCGCGCAGCGGGTGGCGGGACAGGTGGAGCCCGGCGGATGGCGGGCACAGGTGGAGCCCGGCGGATGGCGGGCACAGGTGGAGCCCGGCGGGCGGCGGGCGCGGGTGGCGCGCGGCGGGTGTCGCGCAGCGGGTGGCGGGCGTGCGGCCCGGCGCGGCGGTGGACCGGCACCGCGTCCGGCAGGGGATCCGTATCGGCATGCTGCCGTCGCGGGGGAGGCGTATGGTCCGCATATGGGTGACGTTCGGTGTGCTCGGGGCGTGGTCGCGCCTTCGTGGTGGCCCGGCCGGGCGCCCCGGTCCCTGCGCCCGGTAGGCCTTGTCGGGGCCGCCCGCGGCTGCCGGCGGCGTGTGCGGGTTGCCGCGCCCCATGGGTGTGCGATCCGGGGCGGGTGAGGGCGTGCCCGATTCCGGCGCCGTCGGTCCGGACACGCTGGAGTCCGTTCTGGTCGAGGTCGCCCGGGAGTGCGGCACCTCGGTGACGGCGGCGTATCTGCCGGCACCGGACGAGCCGGTGCTGCAGCTGGCGATGCTGGGCGGAGTCCCCTGGGAGATCTCCATGCCCTGGGCGCGGGTGGCGCTGAAAGCGTCCTCCCCGGTCTCCGACGCCGTACGGGAACGCCGGCTGGTGTCGGTGAGCGGGCCGGAGGAGCTGGCGCGCCGGTATCCACGGCTGGCGCTGATCGTGCCGTACCGCTTCACCCTGGTCGCCGTGCCGATCACCACGGGCACTGACACCTGGGGCGGTCTGGTGCTGCAGTGGCCGGCCGCGCATCCGCCGCGACCGAGCCCCGAGGAGCGGGAGAAGATCATCGGCGCCTGTCACCGGCTGGGACTGCTCCTGCGGACGGCGGCCGAGGAGGGCCGTCCCGTACGGCCCGCCGCCGAGCCGGTGATGCTGCCGCCGCCCCGGAACCGGATCGCCGGCCCCGACGAGGCACAGGCCGCGGTGGACTTCGCCGAGCGCCTGCCCGGCGGCTGCTGCTCGCTCGGCGTCGACGGACGGATCACCTTCGTCAGCACCAGGGCCGCCGAGCTGCTCGGAGTCGCCATCGACGACCTGCTCGGGGCCAAGCTGTGGGAGGCGCTGCGCTGGCTCGACGAGCCGACCGCCGAGGACGGCTACCGGTCGGCCGTGCTCAGCCGGGAACCGGTGTCCTACATCGCCCTGCGCCCGCCCGACCGGTGGCTGTCCTTCAGTCTCGTACCGGACGCCTCCGGGATCAGCGTCCGCATCACGCCCACCCACTCGGCGCACGCCCACGCCCCGGTGACGGCCCCCGCCGGGTCGCGTCCGTCCTCCCCCGCCGCGCCGGCCGCGCCCGCGCGCGCCACCACGCTGTACCAGCTGATGCACCTGGCCGCCACGCTCACCGAGGCCGTCGGGGTGCGCGACGTGGTCGACCAGGTCGCCGACCAGGTGCTGCCCGCCTTCGGTGCCGCGGCCCTGGCCCTGATGACGGCGGAGGACGGCCGGCTGCGGATCATCGGCTACCGCGGCTACACCGCCGAGCTGATCGAACGCTTCGACGCGGCCCCGCTCACCTCGGACACCCCCGCCGTACGCGCCCTCACCACGGGTGTCCCCGCCTTCTTCGACACGTTCGCCGACCTCAAGCGGGCCTACCCGCCGGCCATCCTCCAGGACGCCAGGGCCGCCTGGGCCTTCCTGCCCCTGATCACCTCCGGGCGCCCGGTCGGCTCCCTCGTCCTCGCCTACGAACAGCCCCACCCCTTCACCCCGGACGAGCGTGGCGTCCTCACCTCCGCCGCCGGGCTGATCGCGCAGGCCCTGGACCGGGCCCGGCTCTACGACGCCAACCATCAGCTCGCCCGTGACCTCCAGGCCGGGCTGCTGCCCCACGCCCTGCCCCGGGTCGCCGGTCTGGACGTGGCCGCCCGCTATCTCCCGGCCACCCTCGGCATGGACATCGGCGGCGACTTCTACGACCTGATCCGTCTCGGCCCCACCACGGCCGCCGCGGCCATCGGCGACGTGCAGGGGCACAACGTGAACGCCGCCGCCCTCATGGGGCAGGTGCGCACCGCCGTCCACGCCACCGCCGGCGCGGCCCCCGACGAAGTGCTGACCCGGACCAACCGGCTGCTCACCGACCTCGACCCGGACCTGTTCACCAGCTGCCTCTACGTCCACCTCGACCTGAGCGCGCACACCGCCTGTCTGGCCACCGCCGGACATCCGCCCCCGCTGCTGCGCCACCCCGACGGCCGCACCGAGGCCCTCCATCTGCCGCCGGGCCTCCTGCTCGGCATCGACCCCGACGCCGGCTACGCGTCCACCGAGATCCCGCTGTCACCCGGCTCCGTGCTGGCGCTCTACACGGACGGGCTCGTGGAGGCCCCCGGCATCGACATCGACGACGCGGTCGACGCCCTCGCCCGCGCACTCGCCCGTGCCGATCCGGCCGGGCCCCGCGCCATGGACGCCGTCGCCGACACCCTCGTACAGCACGCCCGCCGCTCCGCGCCGCGCAGCGACGACATCGCGCTGCTGCTCATCCATCCGACGTGAGAGACGACAGCGTTCGCCGTGCAACCTTTGAGACGGTTGACTCGTCTTCCTCACCGAACGGAACAAACCGACCCTTTGTCCCGACTCGTTCCAACGGGGGAACACGCACATGAACGCCAACCGCACCCGCCGCACCACCACCGCGGCCCTCACCGTCCTGCTGGCCGCCGCTCTCGGAGCCGCCGGCGCCGGCGCGTCGAACGCGGACACCGCCGCGCGGCAGCAGACACGGCAGATCGCCTCGTCCACGCTGGGCTCCGACTACAAGATCACCCTGACCGCGCTGCGCTCCACGGAGGACGAGTACGCCGCCTCCGTACGCCTGCAGGTCTTCACCCAGTCCGGCGGCGCCTGGAAGGAATCGGACCGCGTGACCGTCGGCGACGTCAACGGCTGGTTCTGGTACCCCCTCACGGGCAAGGGCGCCGTCTGCGAGTTCTCGACGGCCGCCACCGAGCCCGCCCCGCTGACGGTCAGCCTGCTGCTCACCCCTTCACTCGGCTGCTCCGACCCCACCCACTTCCTGGTGAAGCAGGGCAGGGTCTACGCGGCCTGAGCACCTGGAAGGGGACTGGACGACCACACCCTCGCCCTCACTCTCGCCGCGGCTCCGTCTCGCGCGCGGCGACGCGGGCCGAGGAGCGTGCGGGGTCCGGGGCGTGAGGCCGTCACAGCCGCGCGGCGTGGATGTGGACGAGCGGGCCCGAGCGGGAGGTCGCCGCGCGTTCGAAGGGGAGGCCGATCTTCTCCGCGACCCGCTGGGACGGGCGGTTGTCGGGGCGGATGATCGCGACGAGCCGCTCGGCGTGGAGCGCGTCGCGGGCATGGTCACGACAGGCCGCCGCGGCCTCGGTGGCGTAACCGCGCCCCTGGAGGTCGGTCCGCACGCGGTAACCGACCTCCAGTTCGGTGACTCCTTCGATCTCCTGCGGTGTCAGGCCGCAGTCTCCGACGAACTCGCCGGAGGTACGGAGGGTGAGCAGCCAGAGTCCGAACCCCTTCTGCCGGTAGAGGCGTTGGTTCCAGCGGATCCAGTCCAGGGCCTCCTGGCGGGTCCGGGGGCGGGGGTGGTGGCGCATCACGTCCGGGTCGCCGAGCAGGGCGGCCATGTCGTCGAGGTCGTCCTGCGTCATCTGCCGGAAGGCGAGTCGAGGTGTGGGGGGCGGCGGTTGGTGGTGCGGGGTCACGGATTCTCCCTCGTGCTCGGCTCGTGCGGCTCACCCGTTTCGTTCATCTGACCCTGCGGGCCCGCCGCTTGAGGCGGGGTACGCGGTCGAAGATCGCGGCGAGGCGGGCCGCCTGGGTGAAGAAGGTGGCCGGGCGGGAGCGGTCGCCGTCGAGGTGGGTGAGGGTTTCCATGCCGAGGTAGAAAGCGACTGCCGCGCCGGCGAGCACGCGGGCCCGGACGGCGGACCCGAGGGGCTTGCCGCGCAGCAGCGCCGTGAGCCGCGCCTCGGCCAGGTCCTCCCATTTCCCTGTTTCGAGGGCCAGTTGAGCGGCCAGGCGTGTTCCCGGTCGCGCGCCGGCGTACAGCTCCTGGACGGCGGCGATGTGCCCGGTCTCGGTGTCCTCGTCGTACAGCTCGCGCAGGCGGGCGATCGCGGGCACGGCACGGTCGATACCGGACAGCTCGGCCCGGTAGCGGTAGATCCGGGCGCCGCTGGTCCGTTCCAGCGCCGCCACCAGCAGGTCGTCCAGGTCCGCGAAGTGGTAGTAGATCACTCCGGGCGCGAAGCCGCCGGCCTGGGCTATCGCCCGCGCGGTGGTTCCGCCGTAGCCGTTGCGGACGAGGCAGTCGAGGGCGGCTTCCAGGACCCGGTCACGGGTGTGGCGGGAAGCACGGGAGTCGCGGCTGCCGGGCACGGCAGGGGTGTCAGACAACGCGCACCGGCCTCACTCCTTGGGCGGCGAAGTGGCCTTCGAGTCTGCGTGCCAGTTCCGGGAGGTGGTGGCTGGGCACGCGTGGGTAGAGGTGGTGCTCCAGGTGGTACGTCAGTTCCAGGAAGACGGCGGGGATGATCCTCCCGCGCAGGGTGCGGGTCTGCGTCAACGGGGTGTCTCCGTAGTCGTGGTGCGGCAGATACACCGTCAGAAGGGGATACACCCAGCTCCCGACGATCGCCATCACCGTATAGACCAGCAGCCCCGGCGAGTACGGCAGGAGCAGCACGCCCCCGGCGAGCGCGGCGAACGGGGCCACCGCCTCCGCCAGCAGCCACCGGCGGTCGCGTCCGCGCCGGTAGGACCAGAGCCAGAGGCGTACGAGGAAGACGGGGCCGTGGCAGACCGCGCCCAGCAGGGACAGGTCGGCGGGACGGCCCTCGGGGTCGTCGGGGTGCGGGAACAGGCGGTGGTGCTGGGTGTGGGTGGCGCGATAGGCGTGGCCGCTCTCCAGCAGGGCCAGTCCCATCGCGAACAGCGCCCAGTCGGTGGCCCGCGGCGACAGACCGATCGTGCGGTGCACCACGTCGTGGGTGACGGTCACGACGGCGACGAAGATCCCGAACACGATCACGGGCGTCAGCCACCACCAGCCGAGCCACACCGCGCCGGCGAAGACCAGCATGCCCGCCCCGGGCCGGACCAGCGCCACGATGCGCTGCCGGCGCGTGGTGACGAGCAGATCCTTCCGGATGGTCGCCGTACCGACGCGTCGTCCTGGTTGTTCCCCGTCACAACTGGGCTCGCCGCGGCCCACGTTCTGAACGTTTGTTCTGAACATCCGTTCAGAGTGGGGCAGTCGGCCTTCCGCGTCAATGCCTCGGGTATGTGCGAAGAGACTCCCGGGAACCGCTCCCTCCGGGATTGCGTACCTCTGTACGATCACCGGTCACACACGGGGATTTGGGGTGAAGGGGGCGACGATGGACGACAAGTCGGCTGGGCGAAGAGGTGGTTGGCGGCTGAGGGCCGTCGCGTCGGGGGCCGCCGCGGCGGTGCTGCTGGGCGGGTGCGGCGCGGGGGCGACGGAGCCGGCCGCCACGCCCGCCGGCCAGACTTCCGGGTCGCCGACACCTTCCGCTTCCGCGTCCGGGAAGATGCCGGTGGCGGGTGGGAAGCCGTCGGCGACACCGTCCGTGACGCTCTTCGAGGCGGACCCGGATCGCATGCCCCGTTCGAACCGGCAGGGCGCCGCGCTGGCGGAGAAGATCGCGATGAAACCGCGGGACTGGGGCACGGGCTTCCGGGCACAGCCCCTCGCCCGGAGCGCCGAGGGCACGGTCGCCGTCCTCGACGAGGACTGCCGGTGGCAGCGCCGGCCACAGCCGGACGGCGTGCTCTCCGCCCTGTCCCTCTACAGCGAACTGCCAGGCAGCGGGAAGCGCGGCACGATCAAGGTGACGGCGACGGTGACGGTGCACTCCACGGTCCTCGGCGCCGACGACCATCTGTCCGAGATGCTGGAGGAGGCGCTGCGCTGCCCGGAGCAGCAGGTGCGCGCCGACGAGAAGATCGCCGAGCTGATGTCCGTGGGCACCCCCCGCGGCATGCGCGGCAACAACTACGCCGACGACTCGATCGTGGAGACGGGCGTCTATCTGACCGGCGGCGGCAAGGCCCTGTACCGGTGGATGGTCACACGGCTCGGCCCGGTGACCGTCACGGTGTCGTTCAAGGGCGCCGAGGGCTACACCGTCGCCGATCTGGATCAGTATGTGACGCGTGGCACCACGACCATGCTCGACCGCGTGGCGTACGAGCTGGGCGGAGGCGAGAAGTGATGGAGCGACTGCGTTCTTCCGACCCGGCGCGGATCGCCGGCCACCGTCTGCTCGGCCGGCTCGGCGCCGGCGGCATGGGCGTGGTGTACCTCGCCCGCACACCCACCGGTTCGCTGGTGGCACTGAAGGTCCTGGCGGCGGAGTACGCCGAGGACGCCGGTTTCCGGGGACGGTTCCGGCGGGAGGTCGAGGTCGCCCGGCGCATCGACAGCCCGTGGGCGGTACCGCTGGTGGACGCCGACGCGGACGCGGAGGCGCCCTGGCTGGCGACGGCGTACGTGCCCGGTCCTTCCCTGGCCGAGGCGGTGACCGCGTACGGGCCACTCGGCGAGCACGGGCTGCGGATCCTCGGCGGTCGGCTGGCTCTGGCGCTGGGTGAGGTCCACCGGGCGGGGCTGGTCCACCGCGACCTCAAGCCGGGCAACGTCCTGCTCGCCTCGGACGGGCCCCGGCTCATCGACTTCGGGATCGCCAGGGCGCCCGAGGACCACTCGCTCACCGCCACGGGGCTCGTGGTCGGCACACCTGGCTATCTCTCGCCGGAGCAGGCCGACGGGCATGGCGGCGGGACCATCGGCGCGCCCAGCGACGTGTTCTCCCTCGGCTGCGTCCTGGCGTTCGCGGCGACGGGCCGCCCGCCGTTCGGCGCGGGGACCCTCGACGCCCTGCTGTTCCGGGCCGTGCACGACCCGGCCGACCTCGACGGCGTCCCGGCCGCGCTGGCCGACCTGCTGTCCCGCTGCTTGGACAAGGACCCGGCCCGGCGGCCCGAAGTGGCGTATCTCGTACGGGAGTTGCTGCCGGACGGGACGGCGGAGGGTGCGGCTCCGGGAGGGGCGGGGGACGGCTCGGAGGCCGTCGAGGTCGGCTCGGGCGCCGGGGCCGGGGAAGCCACCGCCGGGTCGTCCGCCGACGCGCGAGGTGACACCCCCGCCGACGCCCCCGCCTCCTGGCTGCCCGACGAGGTCATCAGGCTGATAGCCCGGCGTTCCACCGAGGCACTCGCGCTGCCGGACATCGAGCACACCGAGATATCGGCCGACGCCGCGCGCGCGGGAACCGCCCCGGACGGCGGGTCCCCGGTCGTGTCCGGCCCGCGACGATCCACCTCCGCCGACGACACCGCCGACGACATCACCTCCCCGGCTTCCGGCAGCGACGACACCCGACCCACCGCGGCCACCGACACCCCCGGAGCCCCCGCGCGGCGTCGTGCTCTCCTCGTCGGCGCGGGCGCGCTCCTCGCCGCGGGGGGCGCCACGGCCTGGTGGGCCGTCGGCCGGGAGGAAGGGTCGGGCGGCAGGAAGCCGGCCGCCGCGCCCCGGCGCCCCGCGTACACCCTCGCGCTGCACGGCGACCTCAGCGGCGGGCAGCGTGCCACCGGCCGGGCCCAGGAACGCGGACTGCGGCTGGCCGTCGAGGAGTTCAACGCCCGACGCGGCGCACCCTTCCAGGTGGGTGTGCGGGCCGAGGACGACGGCGGCGACCCGGCCGAGGCGGCCCGGCTCGCCAAGCGACTCGCCGACGACCCCTCCGTACTGGCCGTGGTCGGCCCGACCACGGACGCGACCGCCCTGTCCGCCCTGGCGGCCTACGACGCCGCCCTGCTGCCCGTCCTCGGGGTCTCACCCGGCGCCATCGCCCTGGTCGTCCAGGGCTTCCGCTCGTATCTGCAGGCACGGCTGCCCGACTCGGTGCTCCCCGTCTTCCTCGACGCGGTCCTGCGCGGCACCCACCCCCGCAGGATCGGTCTCGTCGTCGACCGGGCCGCCGACAGCTACGGCTATGAGATCAGCAGCAGCCTGAGCACGCAGTTCCACAGGGCCGGGCAGCCCTTCGTGCCCCGGGTCGTCGGCACCATGCGGTCCGGGTTCGGAAACGCGGTGGACGACCTGCTGGCGGCCGACATCGACTCGTTCGCCTTCGCCGGACTGCCCGACCGGGCCGCGTCGTTCGCCCGGACACTGAGCGAGCGCGGCTACACCGGTGCCCGGGCCTCCGGACCGGCCCTGCTCGACCCGCGCTTCCTGACGGAGGCGAAGGAGGCCGCCGACGGATGGACGATCGTCGCGCCGGTCGTCGAACCGGCGGACATCCCCGGGGCCAAGGCGTTCGTGGGCGCCTACCGGAAACGATGGAAGCAGGCTCCGCCCCGGTACGCGGCGGAGACCTACGACGTGACCTCGATGGTGCTCACGTCGCTCGGGGACCTTCCGTCCGAGAGCCGCACCCGAGAGGAACTGCTCGCCGCGCTGCGGGCCGCCAAGTACCGGGGCATCATCCGGACCTATGCGTTCCAGGAGAACGGCCTGCCGGTCATCGACGGCTCCGGCGGCTATCTCTGGCGTGTCGAGGGCGGGGCGTTCGTGTACGGCGGCCCCGCGCCGCTGACCGCCTGATGGAGCCGCTGCGCAGTGCCGATCCGTCGCGGCTGGGCGACTACCGCCTGCTGCGGCGGCTCGGCGCCGGCGGTATGGGCGTGGTCTTCCTGGCCCGCGCGCCGGGCGGGGCGTTCGCCGCGGTCAAGGTGGTCCGGGCGTCCTACGCGGACGACGCCGGGTTCCGGGCCCGGTTCCGCCGGGAGATCGAGGTGGCCCGGCAGGTGGACAGCCCCTGGGTGGTCCCGCTGCTGGGGGCGGACGCCGAGGCGGAGGATCCGTGGCTGGCGACCGCGTTCGTACCGGGTCCCTCGCTCTCGGAGGCGCTGGAGGACCACGGGCCGTGGTCCCCCGCGTCCGTCTGCGTGCTGGGGCTGCGCCTCGCCGAGGCGCTGGACGCCGTCCACCGGGCGGGGCTGGTGCACCGCGACGTGAAGCCGGGCAACCTGTTGCTGGCCCCGGACGGACCACGGCTGATCGACTTCGGCATCGCGCGCACGCCGGAGGGTACGGCGCTCACGTCCACCGGTGTCGTCGTGGGCTCGCCCGGCTTCCTGTCGCCCGAACAGGCCCGGGCCGGCGGCGCCGGGGTCGGTCCGCCGAGCGATGTCTTCTCGCTGGGCTGCGTCCTGGCCTTCGCCGCGACCGGCGTACGGCCGTTCGGCGGCGGGGCGGCCGCCGGGATGCTGTTGCGCACGGTCTACGACGAGCCCGAACTCCCCGGCATTCCGGGCGCGTTGGAGCCGGTCGTACGGGCGTGTCTGGACAAGGACCCGGCACGTCGGCCGACCGCCGTGGAGGTCGGGGCGGCGCTCGACGCGGCCGTGCCCGCCGACCGGGAGCGATGGCTGCCGGAGCCGGTGACCCGGCTGATCGCGGACCGGTCCGCGGCGGTGCTCGCCATGGGCGCGATCGAGCCGACGCGGATATCGGCCCCGTCCTCGACGGCGCGCGGGGACGCGGTCGCGAAGGGTCCGGTGGGCTCGGACGCGGCGACGGTGACGTCCCTGAAGACTCCGGACGCCGCTCCCCCGCGCGTGAGCCGCCGCGGGTTCCTGGCACTCGGTTCCGCGGGGGCGGCCGGGACACTGGCGGCCGGCGGCGGCGCCTGGTGGTGGAGCGGCCGTGACGACGGGCGGAAGGCCGGCACGGGTGCCTCCGCGTCGTCCGCTCCGCGCACCGAACTCACCGTGGCGTTCCAGGGTGATCTCTCCGGCGCGACCGGCGGGATCGGGCGGGCCCAGCTCAACGGCGCCCGGCTGGCCGTCGCCCGCGTCAACGCCGACGCCGGCCGGCCGCTGCGGCTGAGGCTGGGGGCGTACGACGACGGGGGCGAGCCCGAGCGGACGCTGGCCCGGGGCCGGCTGCTGGTGGCGGACGAGCGGGTCCTCGCGGTGCTGGGCCCGACCACGGACGACTGCTTCCTCGCCGTGGAGAACACGTACGCGAAGGCCGTGCTGCCCGTCGTCACCGTGTCGGTGGGGGTGGCGGCGCAGGCCAGGGAGACGGGGCAGTCCACTCTCGCTTCGCATGCGCAACTGTCGCCGACCGATCAGTTGCTCGCCGCCCCGTGCACCACCTATCTCTCGGGCAAGGTCGACGCCCGCAAGGTGTTCCTGGTCGACGACCGGGCCGAGGGCGACTTCGCCTGGACGCTCTGCAACCTCATCGAGCGCGCGCTGGGCCGGGACGGGAGGGGCACGAGCGTCACGAGTGTCGGCGCCGGGACGCTGGACGCCACCGCGCTCGCCCGCAAGGCCGTCGCGGACCGCGCGGACGCGGTCGTGTTCAGCGGGGGTCAGGAGCGGGCGGGTGCCTTCGCGGCGGCGCTGCGCGGGGCCGGGTTCTCCGGGGCCAGGTTGGCGACCCAACGGGCCCTGGGCACGGGGTTCCTGGACCGCGCGGGCGCGGCGGCGGACGGCTGGGTGTTCGCCACCGCGTTCATCGATGCGACGGCCGTCCCGGCGGCCCGCGCGTTCGCCGAGGCGTACGAGGCGCGGTACGGGGAGCGGCCGGGCCGGTACGCGGCGGAGGCGTACGACGCGGTGCTGTTCCTGGCGAAGGCGTGCGTCAGCGGGGACTCGGTCCTGACGGAGCGCGGCGCGGTCGTACGCCGGATGCGTGAGGTGACGTACAAGGGTGTCAGCCGGACCGTCGCGTACACCCCGGACCTGGGGTACAACCACGACGCGCTGTTCCTGTTCCGCGCGGTCGGCCGGGAGTTCGACTTTCTCGGGCAGTACCAGCAGGCGGACGTGTGAGGACGGTCGTTCGAGCCGACCGTCCGAGCCGGTCGTCACGGCTGGTCGTCGCGGGCGGAGGCGCGGACGGGGGCGGAACCGGGGTCACGACGGGGGTCGAGGGTGGTCAACGGCGCCGGGCCCGAGGGGCTATCGTGCCTTCATGTCGCAGGATCTGATTCGTATCGTCTCCCGAGACTCGCCCATGGCTCTGGCCCAGGTGGAGCGTGTACGCGCCGAACTCGCCGTGCTGCACCCGGCGCTGCGCACCGAAGTGGTCCCCGTGAAGACGACCGGGGACAAGTGGATGGGTGATCTCTCCCAGGTCGAGGGCAAGGGGGCGTTCACCAAGGAGGTCGACGCCGCGCTCATCGCGGGCGAGGCGGATCTCGCCGTGCACTGCGTGAAGGACATCCCCGCCGACCGGCCCCTCCCGGCGGGCACCATGTTCGCCGCGTTCCTGAAGCGGGACGACATCCGCGACGCGCTCGTGGACCCCGCCGGCCGCACCCTGGACGAGCTTCCCGCGGGCACCCGCATCGGCACCTCCTCCGTACGGCGCACCGCGCAACTCGCCGCCTCGCACCCGCACCTGGAGTGTGTGCCGTTCCGGGGCAACGCCAACCGCCGGCTGGAGAAGCTCGCCGCGGGCGAGGCGGACGCGCTGCTGCTGGCCGTCTCCGGGCTGGAGCGGATCGGCCGCGCGGACGTGATCAGCGAGGTCCTGTCCGTGGAGACGATGATGCCGCCGATCGGCGCGGGTGTCCTGGCGCTGCAGTGCCGGGAGGGCGACTCCCTCACCATCGACACCGTCAGCGGACTCGGCGACCCGGACACCCACCGCGAGACCCTCGCCGAGCGGATGTTCCTGCACGTCCTCCAGGGGCACTGCAACAGCCCCATCGCCGGCTTCGCCCGCACGGACCGCGGCGGCGAACTCTCCCTGCGCGCCTCCGTGTTCACACCCGACGGCAAGACGGTCATCAACGCCCACGAATGGGCCGGCCGCCTCGACCCGGCCACGCTCGGCACCTCCGTGGCCGTCGCCCTGCTCCGCCAGGGCGCCCGCGACCTCATCGACGGCATCGCCCACTGAGCCACGGCCGGTGGGCTTCGTCCGGCACGGTCAGTCGACGTACCGGGCCAGTACCCGGCCCGGCCAGGCGCCGTCGAGGAAGTGGTCGGTGGCGGTGAAGCCGTTGCGTTCGTAGAACGCCACGAGCCGGCCGTCGCCACCCGCCCAGCAGTCGACCCGCAGGAGCCGGACGCCCGCCCGACTGGTCTGCTCGGCGGCATGGGCCAGGAGGGCCGCGCCGATGCCGAGGCCGGCGTGCCGTCGGTCGGAGACCAGCAGGCGGACGTAGCGCTCGGGTTCCCCGGCCGGGGCGATCGGCAGCTGCGGGCTGGGGCCGGTGTCCAGGACCAGGGCTCCGACGGGTGTGCCGGCCAGCTCCGCGATGTACGGGGTGTTCTCGGTCGTGTACCGCTCGACCCGTGCCGCCCCGTCGGGTCGCCGCGAGTACGGGATCGTGCCCCACTGCTCGGTGTTGCCGCGCTCGTTCATCCAGGCCACCGCCGCGTCGAGCATGGCGAGGACGGCCGGAGCGTCGGCCGGGCCGCCGGGTCTGATGGTCATGCCGTGCGGGCTGTCGGTCACGCCGGGCGCCCGGTCGGGGCGTCGTGGGGCGGGAGACGGAGTTCGCGGTCGCCGAGCGGCTCGAAGAAGCGCTCCACGGCGGCGTCGGTGACGTCGGTGAGGGTGGCCGGGGACCAGCGCGGAGCGCGGTCCTTGTCGATGACCTGCGCGCGGATGCCCTCGACCAGGTCGGCGGTGGCCAGGGCCGCGCAGGAGACGCGGTACTCCTGCTCCAGCGCGCGTTCCAGGGAGGCCAGCCGCCGGGCGCGGCGCACGGCGGTGAGGGTGACCTTGACGGCGGTGGGTGACTTGGCGAGCAGCGTCTCGGCGGTCTCCTTCGCCACCGGGTCGCCGTGGGCGAGGAGCCGCCGGACGATCTCCTCGGCGGTGTCGGCGGCGAAGCAGGAGTCGATCCACTCCCGACGGGCGGCCAGTTCGCCGGGCGGTGGCTGCCGCACGTGCCGGGCGACCGCTTCCCGGACGGGCAGCTCGGCGAGGTCGTCGAGGAGATGCCCGAGCGACGCGGACGGCACGTAGTGGTCGGCCAGGCCGCACAGCAGGGCGTCCGCGGCGCCGATCCGCTCTCCGGTCAGGGCGAGGAGGGTGCCGAGTTCGCCCGGCGCGAGGGCCAGGAGCCGGGTGCCGCCGACGTCCGGGACGAAGCCGATGCCGGTCTCGGGCATGGCGATTCGGGACCGCTCGGTGACGACACGGACGCTGCCGTGGGCGGAGACGCCGACGCCGCCGCCCATCACGATCCCGTCCATGACGGCGACGTACGGCTTGGGGTAGCGGGCGATCCGGGCGTTGAGCCGGTACTCGTCGCGCCAGAACGCGGCCGAGGCGGTGCCGTCCCCGTCGCGGGCGTCGTCGTGGACGACCCGGATGTCGCCGCCCGCGCACAGGCCCCGCTCCCCCGCGCCGGTGACGACGACGGTCTCCACCGCCGGGTCGTGCTCCCAGGCGGTCAGTGCCTCGTCGATGCGCCGCACCATGGCGTGGTTGAGGGCGTTGAGGGCCCTCGGGCGGTTGAGGGTGAGGTGGGCGGCCCGGCCGGTGGTGCGCAGGAGGACGGGCTCCTCCTCGCCGCCGCTCATCGGCGGCCCCCCGCCGTCGGACGTCGGGTCACGCTGACGCGCATGATCTGGCCGGTTCCTTTCGGTCGTCGACGCCCGCCCCGGGCCCGCCGAGCGTACCCGACCCCTTCGCGGGCACCCCTGCCGGGCGCTCGGCACCCAGGGACGACGTACGGGCGTGGCGCGAGCACACGAGGGGCCCCTTCACCCTGCGCACCTAGACCCTGGCCAGACCCTGACCGCGGCCCGTTCCACGCCACCGACAGCGCCGGTGGACCACCGCTGACGCCTCAACCACCCCGGGACTTCCGCCAGATCCTGACCTCGGTGGCCGGAAGGCGCTCCGCGAACGGGTGCTTTACCGGGGCCGCCTGCTCCAGCAGCGCCCGCAGGTCCCGTTCGAAGTCGGCCTCGCGCGTGGTGGACCTCGCTGCCCCGGAAGAGCGTGGGGTCCCACTGCCACCCGTCAGGCACGCCGGCGGGCTAGAACGCGAAGCCCAGCAGGGCCACTTCGAGGGGGAGCGCGGGGCGCTCGGGGAGGGCGGGAGGGTCCTGGCCGCGGCCGGTGTGCGTGGGCGGGACGGGGCGGAGGGTCCTGATGCCTTCGGCGGCCCATCCGGCGTCCGTCGCGGGCAGCGACAGGGTCATGCGGCGGCCGTCGGCCAGCGTGGTCTCGATCCTGGTCGGGTCGATCGTCGTCATGGCAACCCACTTCCGTCGCGCGCCGCGTGCGGTCCAGCCTCACCGGTAGGGACGCCCGTTCGAGCCGAGAAGTTCCCGTCCGGCGTGCAGCGGCGACTCGCCCGCTCCCCCGGACCCGGCGTCCTCCCGCCCGGGTCCATCAGAAATGTGAACTGACGTACGGAGAAGGGGTGTCGGGACGTAAGTTGTGTCCGGAACTCCTCGCTTCGGCTGAAAGACGGACGGTAGACATGACCGACCACGCGACCTCCCCCGGACCGGCGGCGCATCAGAAGATCGACACCTCGGTGCCGCACTCGGCCCGTATCTGGAACTACTGGCTGGGCGGGAAGGACAACTACCCCGTCGACGAGCAGGCCGGCGACGCGTACACCGCCGTGTTCCCGGGCATCGTGACCATCGCCCGCAGCAGCCGCGCGTTCCTGCGCCGCAACATCACGTACTTGGTCGCCGAGGCGGGCATACGGCAGTTCCTGGACGTCGGGACGGGCCTGCCGACCGCGGACAACACCCATGAGGTCGCCCAGCGCATCGCCCCCGAGGCACGCATCGTCTACGTCGACAACGATCCGCTGGTCCTGGCCCACGCCCGCGCCCTGCTCCAGTCCACGCCCGAGGGGGCGACCGACTACGTCGAATCGAACGTGCTCGACCCGGACCGCATTCTCGCGGCGGCCGCGGACACCCTCGATCTCGGCCGGCCCACCGCGCTGATCCTCAGCAACATCCTGGGCCACGTCGCCGACCACGACCAGGCACGTTCCATCATCGACCGGCTGCTGGGGGCGCTGCCGTCCGGCAGCTACCTCTCCATCAACGACGGCTCCCGGGGCATCGACCCGGTCTTCGAGCGCGCCCAGGACGGCTACAACGAGAGCGGCGCCGTGCCGTACAACCTGCGCACGGTCGACGAGATCACCTCGTTCTTCGACGGACTGGAACTGCTGGACCCCGGCGTGGTCTCGGTCCCCCTGTGGCGCCCGGACGCCACCGATCCCGCCCCGGAAGTCATCGCCGAACACGGCGGTCTCGCCCGCAAGCCGTGACGTCGCACGTCGTGGGGCCGCGCGCGTAGCCCCCGCACACCTCACCCGGGCCGGGGGCCGGCCGGAGCCATGGCTCCGGCCGGCCCCCGGCCTCGTGCGAACGGTGCCCCTGCCCGGGACGCGCGGACGACGCCCGGGAAGTCCCTGGCCACCGGCGGTCGTTGATCGATCACTTTCCGGCCAAACACTTGGCGTGCCCCTGACACGAGACCCACACATCTGACACTCTGTGCCCACCCCGTCTCACGACGGCGCACGCGCATCCGCATCGCAGCACTCCCTGCTCCACCCGGTGCCTCGACCCGTGCACCGGGTCCTTCGTACGGCCGCTCGTCCCACGTCGGCCGCAGCTAAGGAGTTCGCGTGAGATCCACCCCCCACAGACGCACCACGGCCACGGCCGCCCTCGTCGTCGCGGCGGCGATGCTCGCCGTCGCCGCCCCGGGCGCCCCGGCGATGGCACGCGGTGACGGCGGAGAAGGCACCGCCCGTCCCGTGGCGGCGAAGCCGGACCGCGGGTCCCTGCCCGCGAAGCTGACTCCCACCCAGCGCAAGACCCTCATCCGCCAGGCCGAGAAGGCCTTGGACACCACCGCCGACCGCCTGGCCCTGGGCGGCAAGGAGGAGTTGAGGGTCCGCGACGTCGTCAAGGACGCCGACGGCACCGTGCACACCCGGTACGAGCGCACCTACTCCGGACTGCCCGTGCTCGGCGGCGACCTGATCGTCCACGCCGCGAAGTCCGGCGCGGTCGAGAGCGTCACCCGGGCCTACAAGCCCGCGTTGAAGGTGTCCGACCTCAGCCCCGCGGTCAGCAGGGCCACCGCCGAGAAGCAGGCGCTCACGACGGCGAGGAAGGAGGGGTCCACCAAGGCCGCTCCGGACAGCAGCCGCAAGGTCGTCTGGGCCGCGAAGGGCACCCCGACCCTCGCCTACGAGACGGTCGTCAGCGGCTTCCAGCACGACGACACTCCCAGCGAACTGCACGTCATCACCGACGCGCAGACCGGCAAGAAGCTGTTCGAGTACGAGGCCGTGCACACCGGCACGGGCAACACCCGCTACAGCGGCACGGTCGGCCTCGGCTCCAGCCAGTCCGGCTCGTCGTACACGCTGACCGACGCGGACCGGGGCAACCACCGGACGTACAACCTGAACCGGGGCTCCTCCGGGACGGGCACGCTGTTCAGTGGGAGCGACGACGTCTGGGGCGACGGGACCACCGCCAACCTGGAGACCGCCGGTGCGGACGCGCACTACGGGGCCGCGCTGACCTGGGACTACTACAAGAACGTCCACGGCCGCAACGGACTGCGCAACGACGGGGTCGCCCCGTACAGCCGGGTCCACTACGGCAACAACTACGTCAACGCGTTCTGGCAGGACACCTGCTTCTGCATGACGTACGGCGACGGGTCGGGCAACGCCAACCCGCTCACCTCCATCGACGTGGCCGCGCACGAGATGACGCACGGTCTGACGTCGGTCACCGCCAACCTCGTCTACAGCGGTGAGTCCGGCGGGCTGAACGAGGCGACCTCCGACATCTTCGCCGCCGCCGTGGAGTTCGCCGCCGGCAACTCCGAGGACGTCGGGGACTACCTGGTCGGCGAGAAGATCGACATCAACGGCGACGGCACGCCGCTGCGTTACATGGACAAGCCCAGCAAGGACGGCTCCTCGCGCGACTACTGGTCCTCCACGCTCGGCAACGTCGACGTCCACTACTCCTCGGGCCCGGCCAACCACTGGTTCTACCTGGCCTCCGAGGGCAGCGGCGCGAAGGTCGTCAACGGCGTCTCCTACGACTCGCCGACCTTCGACGGGCTGCCGGTGACGCCGATAGGCCGCGAGGCCGCCGAGAAGATCTGGTTCCGGGCGCTCACCACGTACATGACGTCCACGACCAACTACGCCGCCGCCCGTACCCACACCCTGCGGGCCGCCGCCGACCTGTACGGGCTCGGCTCGGTGACCTACAACAACACCGCCAACGCCTGGGCCGCGATCAACGTCGGCTCCCGGATCCTAGACGGCGTGACGGTCGTACCGCCGGCCGCCCAGTACACCCTGACCGGGCAGGCGGTCACCCTGGACGTCCAGGCGTCGTCCACCAACGCCGGCGCCCTGTCGTACGCGGCCACCGGCCTGCCGGACGGGCTGTCCATCGACGCCGCCACGGGACGCATCTCGGGCACCCCGACCACGGCCGGGAACTGGACGCCGACCGTCACCGTGACGGACGCGGCCGGAAAGACCGGGACGGCGAGCTTCGCCTGGCGCGTGGACGAGGAGGGGAACCAGTCGGTGTTCGAGAACACCGCCGACTACCAGATCCCCGACAACTCCACCGTCGAGTCCCCGATCAACGTCAACCGGGCCGGAGCGGCGCCCAGCACGCTCACCGTGGACGTGAACATCGTCCACACCTGGCGCGGTGACCTGGTCGTCGACCTCGTGGCCCCGGACGGCACGGCCTACCGGCTGAAGAACTCCTCGTCGTCCGACTCGGCCGACAACGTGGTCGCGACGTACACGGTGGACGCCTCCTCCGAGACCGCCGCGGGCACCTGGAAGCTGCGGGTGCAGGACGTGGCCAGCCTCGACACCGGTTACATCAACAGCTGGAAGCTGACGTTCTGACGAACCGGCAACTTCCGGTGCGCTGAAGCATCTCAGCTGCCGAGCGGCCGGTCCCGCCCCTGCGGGACCGGCCGCTTCGCCGTGTCCCCCTCCGCGTCGATGTGCGGCATCACCCGGTCCAGCCGGCGCGGGGTCCACCAGGCACGGCCGCCCAGGAGGGTCATCACGGCGGGGACCATCAGCAGGCGTACGACCGTGGCGTCGATGAGGACGCTGACGGCGAGCCCCAGACCCAGCATCTTGACCACGATGTTGTCGCTGACGATGAACGCGGCGAAGACGCTGACCATGATCAGGGCGGCGCAGGTGATGACTCGGGCGGTGATCTCCAGGGCGTGGGCCACGGAGGCGCGGGCGTCACCGGTGCGAATCCAGGCCTCGTGGACGCGGGAGAGCAGGAAGATCTCGTAGTCCATGCTGAGGCCGAAGATGATGGCGAACATCATCATCGGGACGTAGCTCTCGATGGGCACCTTGCCGTGGACGCCCAGGGCGGGCCCGCCCCAGCCCCACTGGAAGACGGCGACGACGACGCCGTACGAGGCGGCGATGGACAGGACGTTCAGGACGGCCGCCTTCACCGCGACCAGCAGGCCGCGGAAGACGGCGAGGATGATCAGGAAGGCGAGGGCGACGACCACGGCGATGATGACGGGCAGCCTGCTCGCCACGATGTCACGGAAGTCGACCTGGGAGGCCGTGGTTCCGGTGACATACCCCTCGGCCTTCGTGCCGGAGACCGAGGCGGGCAGGGTGTCGTCGACGAGGCGGTTGGTGAGGTCCGTGGTGTCGGCGCTCTGCGGGGACTGCGCGGAGTAGACCGTGCCCACCAGGACGTCCCCGTCCTGAGTGGGGGTCAGCGGGGTGACCGCGTGGGCGCCCTGGACCGCGTCGAGCTTCTTCTGCGCGGTGCTCTGCAGGCTCTGGCGGTCGGACGACGGCACCGAGGTCTGGTCGATGACGACCGTGAGCGGTCCGTTGGAGCCCGGGCCGAAGGCGTCGGTCATCAGGTCGTAGGCACGGCGGTCGGTGAAGGAGGTGGGGTCGGCGCCGTCACCGATGTGGCCCAGCTGGATGGAGAAGAGGGGGATCGCGAGGATCGCCACGGTCGCGAGTCCGGCTGTCAGGAACCGCCACGGGTGGTGCTCGACGCGCTGGGCGTAGCGGTGCCAGGTACCGGTGATCTCCTCGCCCGCCTCGGCGCCGGTCTCGGCGACCGGCTTGCGGACGTGGTAGCGGTCGATGCGTGTGCCGATGAGGCCGAGCAGGGCCGGGACCAGTGTGAGGGCGCCGATGATCGCGGAGACGACGGTCACGGCGGCGGCGAGTCCTAGCTTGCCGATGAAGCTCACTCCGGACGCGTACAGACCCGCGAGGGCGACGATGACCGTGCAGCCGGAGACCAGGACGGCGTGGCCGCTGGTCGAGGCGGCGCGGCCGGCCGCCCGCACCGGATCGTCGCCGTCCATGAGGTTCTGCCGGTGGCGGGTGATCAGGAAGAGGGCGTAGTCGATGCCGACACCGATGCCGATCATCGTCGCCAGGGTCGGGGAGACGGTCGCGAAGGTGAACGCGGCGGCCAGCAGACCGAGACACGCCAGGCCGCCGATCACGCTGAGCAGGGCGGTCACCAGCGGCAGCCCGGCGGCGATGACACTGCCGAAGCCGATCACCAGGACGACGATCGCGACCGCGAAGCCGATCAGCTCGCTGATCCGGTCGTCGGCGTCGGGCCGGGCCAGTTCACCGAGCGGTCCGCCGTACTCGACCTCGGCGCCCGCCGACCGCAGCGGCTGGACGGAGTCGTCCACCCCGTCGAGGTAGCTGTCGCCCAGCGTGGAGGGCTGCACGTCGAAGCGAATCGTGATGTACGCCGTCTTCTGGTCGGAGGACAGGGGGCCGACGTTCGGCTGCTGCGACTGCGACGAGGACTGCGAGGTCTGACCGGCGGGCGCGGTGAGCGGGTTCTGCACCGACAGCACGTGCGGCATCTTCTGCAGGTCGTCGACCGTCTCGGACATCTGGGAGCCGAGCGAGGTGAGGGCCTTGTCCTTGTCGTGCAGGACGATCTGGCTGCCGTAGCCGCCGGCCGCCGGATCGTGCTCCTTCAGCACGTCCAGGCCCTTCTGGGACTGCACGCCGGGCAGGGAGAAGTTGTCCGAGTAGTCACCGCCGTAGGCCCGGTTCAGCACCTGCACGGCCGCGAGGGCGACCAGCCAGGCGACGATGACGATCACGAAGTGCCGGGCGCACCACTCGCCGAGCCTCCGCAGCCTGCCCGTCGCGGCCTCGGTCCCGCCCGTCCGCTCGCCCTCACCCTCACCGGCACGACTTGAGCGCATCGTCTCTCCCTCGGGAGCGATCTCCCGCATGCCATTACACGACGCCGCCGGGCCCCCGGCACCTCCGACGGGCGCCGGTCCCCCGGTTGGCGGCCCCGGCTTGACAGGCGGACGATGGGGAGGTGGGACGGCCTAGCTGAAGGGAGCCGTCATGCTGGAGATCAAGACGGTCGAGAAGCCGGACGAGCGGCGCGATTTCCCCCGGGGTCACCTCGAAGCCGTGCACCTGACCGGGCTCGACTTCGCCGTGGCCACCTTCGAGCCGGGCTGGCGCTGGTCGGAGTCCGTCGGCCCCATCGCGGGCACGGAGAGCTGCCAGGTCCACCACAACGGTTATGTGGTCCGGGGCCGTATGCACATCCGTATGGACGACGGTGGTGAGGCCGAGGTCGGGCCGGGCGACGCCTTCGTGTGCTCGCCGGGGCACGACGCGTGGGTCGTGGGCGACGAGCAGTGCCTGGTGCACGACTTCGCCGGCCAGATGGCCCAGGACTACGCGAAGGCGAAGGACGACTGATCCGACCTGGGTGCGCGAGGGACCGGAGGCGGTGGCGCGAGCGCCCCGCCTCCGGCCGTGTGCCCCGGCCCGCACCCGAGGGGACCTACACCCCGTCGGATTCCCGCAGGTTGTCCAGCGTCGCGTTGGTGTCGCTCTTGAGCCACTCCACCACGTCGCTCACCTCCGGCATGGTCGCGCCGTCGTCGTAGGTGGAGCCGTAGGCGCTCCACCTCATCTCGTACGTCATCCAGCCGTCGCGCACCGCGAGGGTCGCCGCCCGGCTGCCGCTGTTGTCGTCCCCGGACGTGGTGTCCTCGGTGACGAGATACGCCTCGTCGCCGAAACCGGAGACCTTGTCCACGTCGTAGTCCTCGTACCGCTGGTCGTACTCGGACCACTGGGCGGTGAACTCGGGGCCGGGGTCGGTCTTCTTGTGGAGGTCCACCTGGACCGAGAAGTACGCGTCGGAGAGGGAGGAGGTCGAGGACTCCTTGAGGGAGATGCTGCAGTAGCTCTCGTCGAGGGCCTCGTGCTCCAGGGAGTTGTGCACCGGCTCGGTGTCCTCCTCCGGGTACTCGTTCTTGAACGACGAGTAGTCCACCGAGGAGCAGAGGTTCGACTCGGCCTTGTAGCCGCGCAGGTCCGCCTCCGGGTCGCCCTTGCCGAGGTCCAGCAGGAAGACACCGCCGGCCCATGCCGCCGACGCCACGACCGCGCCCACCAGCGCCCACAGCACGGCGCGTCCGCCGGCGCCGGTCGCGGGCGGCGCCCCGAGGGGCGGGTAGCCACCCGGCGGATAGCCGCCCGCAGGCTGGCCGCCCGCCGACTGGCCGTACGCGGAGGCCTGGGCCGGCACCGGCGGGCCGTAGCCGGGCGGTGACTGGGGGTTCGGGTACGGGTAGGCGCTCGGGGCCGCACCCTGGCCGGGCGTCTGCGCCGGGACGGGTATCTCCGCCTGGGTCGGTGTCGAGGCCTGGGCCGGCCCCGGAGGCTGGGCCCGCGGGTCGGGCTGACCCGGGGGCGGCCAGGCCGGGGACGCGGACGGCTGATCCTGCGGCTGGGGCTGTGCCGGCGCACCCTCGGGGCGGTCGGTCATCGGCTTCTCCTCGTGTCGTGGTGGATGGGGTGCGGCTGCGGAGCCCGCCCGACGGGGCCGCCGGACAGGACGGCAGGGTGCCGTGCGCGAACGCGTGGAGGAGAAATACCCGCGGCCCGATCCCTTCCATGCGGCCCCCGGAACGTCGGCCGCACCTGAAGATCCAAGCCTCGCAGAACGCCTCCCGCGCGGTCGTCCGTGAAACTACGCACCCCGCCTACGCAACCCGGCGGGCCGGCCGGGACGGGCCCGCCGTGGGGCGGGGGTCGCCGCCCGGTGCTTTCATGGATCTCATGACCAACAGAAGTGTCGTGGTCGAACGACGGGTCACCGCTTCTCAGGGGCGGGTGTGGGAGGCCCTGACGGACCTCGGCCGGATGGACCGGATGCTCGGCGGCGTCACCAGGGTCGAGGTCCTCACGGACGGGGTCTTCGGGGTGGGCACGCGCTGGCGGGAGACCCGGCGCATGTTCGGCAAGGACGCCACCGAGGAGATGTGGGTGACCGTCAGCGAGCCGCCGGAACGTTACGTGGTGGAGGCCGAGTCGCACGGCTCCCGCTATGTCTCCGCGTGGCAGCTGCGCGCCGACGGGCCGGAGTCGACGACGATCCTGATGACGTTCTCGGCTGAGCCGACCGGTGGCGTCGCGGGTCTGCTCGCCAAGGTCATGGGTGCCGTCGGTGCTCGCGCCGTGCGCAGGGCGGTCGCGAGGGATCTCGACGACGTCGCCCGGTGGGTCGAGGGCCGCAGGAGCTGAGTCGCTCCCGCGGCCCCGCACGGTCACCGTGGCCGGGCGCGCGTCAGGAGTCCAGACCGTAGCCGGAGGTCACGTAGGCGCATTCCGTGTAGATGTAGCCCGGCTCCAGCTTGGCGGTGTCGGAGGCGGCGCTGGAGGCGCTGTCTCCCTTCGGCTTGTGCAGGAAGTACGTGGTGCCGACGGGCAGGCTGATCGTGCGCTGCGGGTACTTGTCGTTGCCGCTGCACGGCTTGAAGCCGCTGACGAGGGTGCTGCTCCAGCTGTAGCTGGAGCAGGTGCCGCAGCCCTTGAGCGTGAAGGTGCCGGTCACCGGGCCGGTGTACATGACCTGGATCTCGTCGGGGCTGTCGTTCTTGACGGTGACGGAGATGCTGCCGCCGGAGCGCGTCGTGGGCAGCTTCTTGCCCGCGGCCGGGACCTCCTGCGCGATCTCCGCGGCGATCGCGATCTTCTTCGCGCGCGGCGCGTTCTTGTGCTTCTTGTGCGCGCCGACGAAGTCGTTCATCGAGGTCACCGCCTCGGCGAAGTCGCCGTCCCGGTACTGGTCGACGCCGCAGGTGTAGACGCCGGTGGACGCGGTGTCCTCGGCCCGTCCGGCGTCGGCGGCCAGGGCGTCGGCCACCCCGGCCTTGTCCCCCGGCAGCGCCTTGACCTGGGAGCCGAGCGTCTCCAGCTGGTCCACGGCGGTGCACGGGTCGTCGCCGCCCACGGCCTTGACCGCCTTGTCGACGGCCCGCTTCACATCGGGCTCGACCTTCGCCGCCTGGTCGGAGTCGGGGAACGTGGTGAGGAGGTCGCTGAACTGGTCCTGCCAGCCCGCGGTGTTGCCCTCCAGGCTGTCGGAGGCGCACTCGTACAGCGAGGTGGCGAGCCGGTCGTCGGGCCAGTCGGCCAGCGAGCCGAGGTCACGCTTGCTCACGGTCTGCGGAACCGTGCGCAGGTATTCGAGGGGAGCGACGGCGTCGCAGTACTCCTGCTTCTCGTACGGGGCGCCGACCGTCGTGTAGAAGGTCTTCAGCCGGTCCGGGACCTTCTCGGCCGCCCGGGAGTCGGGGTGGTCGGTGCTGAGGTCGTCGTAGGCGGTCAGCGCCCTGCGGAACTCGGACTGGGTCGTGGAGAAGGACTCGCCGGAGGCCTTGTCCACGAGGTCGTCGGCCTTCTCCAGCCGGTCCAGGAGCATCTCCTCGACGGCTTCCTTCCGCGCGGTCTCGTAGAGCAGACCGCCCGCGACCGGTACGGCGAGGAGGAGGACCCCGAGCACGATGGCGAGCGGCGACTGCGCGGGCCAGACCAGGCGGGTGCGCAGGCCCAGGAAGGCGCCGTGGACGGCGGCGAGGAGGAGGAACAGGCCGTAGACGGTGAGGGTGGTGCCCGAGACGCCGTCGGGGTCGGCCGGCAGCACCGTGAAGAGCAGCAGGCCGGTGGCCGCCCAGCACACCAGCGTCAGGAGGGGGCGGCGGATCAGGGCGTAGCCGAGTCCGAGGCCGCTGAGGTTCAGCAGGCCCACACCGACGGCCCTCCAGGCGTCCGCCGGGCCGGGCGGCGGACCCGGCGGCATGGGCGGCACGGGCGGCACGACGTAGCTGTGGCTCCAGCCGTCCTGGTCTCTTACCCCGTACTGATCCCCGGACATCTCGGATCCCCCCGTCAACTCCACCCGCATGCTTACGAATTGTCAGTGTACGGCCGAAAGTCGATGCCGCGACAGGCGTTTCCCGGGCACCGGCAAAGATCGATTTCCATTCGTGACCACCGCGTGCGTGATGATCCGGAAGGGTCGTGCGCCGCGCCCGGCGAGGGCGGAGGCGTGGACCCCACAGCCTGTTGACGCACGGAGGTCACCGGCCGGTTCGTTCGGGGAGCGGGGTTTTTTCCTCCTCCGGCGCCCGATCCGCGGTGCGGCGGGCGGGAGACGCCTGCGCGAGGACGACGGCCGCCGCCGTGCCCGTGGTCAGGACGCCGGCCGCGAGCAGGATCCCGAAGGGGACGGCCGGATCGTACGGGGCGCGGCCGGCGTAGGCGGTGGCGGTGATCGCGGCGAAGGAGGCGGTGTAGCCGAGGGCCGCCACGGCCAGGACGGTCGCCGCTCTCCGGGGCCGGAGGCGGCCGGTGTCGCTCAGGATCGCGAGCACGGCGAGGAGTTGGATGCCGTGCAGTCCGGCGGCGTGGGCGAGCTTGGCGCTGCCCGCCGCGCCGAACAGCACCTCCTGCGGCACCCGCCCGGTGTCGTCGAAGGCCGCCTCCCCGAGGGCGGCCATGTCGGTGCCGATGTACCCGGCCGCCAGTACGGCCGCCAGCCCGACGAGCGCGGCGATCCTCGCGGCCCCGCTGCCGTCGAACCGGACCAGCGCGGCGACGAACAGCCAGACCAGGCCGAGGATCAGGGGAAGGATCAGGGTGCCGATCACGGACCAGATCGCGGAGTCGGTGGTCGTCGCCTGGTTGAAGTGGGAGGCGACGCCGCGCCAGCGCTGGGCGGTGATGAGTGCGACCTCGCAGACGGCGACGAGGACGATCAGGCCGGCCGGGACCCGTACCCACCAGCGCGTGGGCATCTGCCGCAGGATCCAGACCACGGACCAGACCAGCAGAGCGAACGACACCCCGAACGCGACCGGCTTGCGCCAGGACACCGCTCCCCACCACGGCTCCCGGTCCACGACCGCCACCACGCCGTGCAGGGCCCCGGAGGCCATCAGAAGCGTCCCGCACCACCACAGCGACCGCTGGTACCGGCCCTCCGGACGAACGGCACGCCACACGTCCGTCAATGCCCCCGCCACCCTCGCGCCCATTCCAGCTCCCCCTCCCGGCGACTGGCCCGACCGTAGGACGGCACGGAGAGCGGGGCGTCCCCCCGAGGGGGTGCCGGAACCTACCCCCCTGGAGGTACGCCGGACTCCATCAGGCCGGAGCGGTACGCGACAACCACGGCCTGGGCCCGGTCGCGGGCGTCGATCTTGTGCAGGATGCGTTTGACGTGCGTCTTGGCGGTGGACTCGGCGATACCCAGCAGTTCCGCGAGTTCCGCGTTGGACAGCCCTTCGGCGATCAGGCGCAGCACCTGTGCCTCACGGGCGGTGAGGCCGCGCAGCCGGGCCAGGTCCCCGGCGTCCGGGCCGGTGCGGGCCGTCCGGCCGTCGAGGACGAAGTGCTCGACGAGGGCCCGGGTGACGGACGGGTCGATCAGGGTGTCCCCGGCGAAGACCGTGCGCACGGCGTCGATGAGCCGTTCGGGGGTGGCGCGCTTGAGCAGGAACCCGCCGGCCCCGGCCCGCAACGCCCGCCACACGTAGGTGTCGTCGGGAAACGTCGTCAGGACGAGGACCCGCGCGGTCAGTCCCGCCCCGGCGATCCGGGCGGTGGCCTCGATGCCGTCGATGCCCGGCATCCGTACATCCATCAGCACGACGTCCGGGGTCAGCGCGTGGCACAGCTCCACGGCCCGTATCCCGTCGGCGGCCTCCCCGACGACCTCGATGTCCGGGGCGGTGCCGAGCGTCACGGCCACGCCGGTGCGCAGCAGGGCGTCGTCGTCGGCCAGGAGCACTCGGACGGCCGCCCCGGCGGCGGCACGGGCGGTCACGGCAGCGGCAGTTCGACGCTGAGGGCGAACCCGCCGCCGTCGCCGGCCGGGCCGTGGGCCATCGATCCGCCGTGGGCGGCGGCCCGTTCGCCGATACCGCGCAACCCTCGTCCGGGCCGGTACCGCGGCGTCGGCCCCCGGCCCGCGTCCACCACGCGGACGAGCACGGTGTCGCCCCACCGCTGTCGGCGGACCGTCACCTCGGCGGACCGGGCGTGGCCATGGCGCAGGGCGTTCGTCAGCGCCTCCTGGACGATCCGGTGGACGGGCAGCCGCAGCGCGCCCGGCAGGGTGAGCGTCTCGGGCTCCATGCGCAGCCGGACGTCCATGCCCGCGTCCGCCATGGGGCCCACGAGGCGGTCCAGATGCCGTGGTTCCAGGGCCGTCCCGTTCCGGTCCGGGCCTGCGAGGCCGAGGGGGCCGAGGGGGTCGTCGGCTCTGTCCACGTCGGCGCGGTCGTCGTCGGCGCGGTCGTCGTCGGCGCGGTCGTCGTCGGCGCGCAGGACGCCGAGCAGCCGGTCGAGTTCGGTGAGGGCGTCCCGGCCGGTGCGTTCGACGCTGCTCAGCAGCTCCCGGGTGCGCTCGGGGTCGGTGTCGAGCACCAGGCGCCCGGCGCCGGCCTGGACCAGCATGGCATTCACCGAGTGGCCGACGACATCGTGCAACTCGCGGGCAATGCGCACTCGTTCGGCGACGATCGACTCTCGCCGCAGCAGCCGCCGCAGTCGTTCCGTCTCCCTGCGGCCGCGGGCCGTGGAGCAGCCCGCCGCCCACACCAGCAGCCAGACGAGGACCACCGCGACCGGCACCACCGCCGGGTCGTCCTTCGGGGCGAAGTACGCCAGTACGCCGGGCGGGACGAGCAGCGCGCCGAGCGCGGCCCGGCGGGGGCTCGCGTAGAGGCCCAGCGCGTGGACGCCGATGAGGTTCGCGACCGGGGTCAGCGGACCGGGTCCCGCCCACAGCGCCTCGACGGCGAGCCCGGCGGTGCCCACCACGAACCCGGCCAGCGGGGCACGGCGCCTGAACGCCAGGCTGCCGGCGATGACCGCGCCGAGCGCGACCGTCACGGCCGAGGAGGCGTCGGCGTCGCCACCCGCGCCCAGCCGGACGGCCACCATCGCCACGAGCACGACGGCGGCCGACGCGACATCACCCGGCGGTGGCAGCCACCGGACCCTGACCTCCGCCATGCTCCGCCCCGAGTCCTTCGGTACAGGATCGATTCCCGTCCAAATTAACAAGGTTGGCGGAGCATGGGATCCCGTCCGGAGGGTTCTGACGGATCAGTAGGTCCCGCGCCTGACCCGGCGCAGCAGCACGATGCCGGCGAGCACCGCCACGCCGCCGATCATCGCAGGCCACAACTGCGCCCCGGTCTCGGCGAGGTCGCCCGTCGCCGACTGCGACCCCTGCGATCCGGACTGACCGGCGGGCGAGGGGATGTTGGCGGCGGGCGTCGTCTTCTGGGGAGCCACGACCGCGCCGCCGTCGTCATCGCCGCCGTCATCGCCGCCGTCATCGCCGTCGGCGCCCTTGTCGGCGTCCTTGCCCCCGCCGGGGTTGCCGCGCTGGGTCGCCTTCACCGAACCGAGGACCTGGGGCTCCTTGTCGCCGCCCTGGTTCGCCTTGTCGTCCCCGTTGCCGGGGGCCTGGGCGGTCTCGGTGGGTTCGGCCGGGTTGTCGTTCTGGTTCTGGTCCTGGCCGTCGTTCTCGTCCTGGCCGTCGTTCTCGTCCTGGCCGTCGTTCTGGTCCTGGCCGTTGCCCGGCTGGTCCTGGCCCTGGCCCTGGTCTTCGCCCTGGCCGTTGTCGCCGGCCTGGCCGTTGTCGCCGCCGTTGCCCTGGTCGCCTCCGTTGTCCTGGCCACCGTCATCGCCCTGGCCGCCGCCGTTGCCACCTTGGCCGCCGCCATTGCCACCCTGGTCACCGCCATCGCCCTGGTCGCCGCCGATGTCGGCCGCGTCGCACTCGCGACCGTCGTTGATGCAGTCCACCATCTCCCGCATCAGGGCCTCGTCGAAGACGTTGATGAAGTCGCCGTGGTCGGTGACGGGCTTGTGGAGCTGCTCGGGGAAGGCGTCCACCGCGAACAGCGGGGCCGTACGCCCGCCGTCCTGAAGACTCGGGGCGTCGACGTCGTAGACGATGCGCTGGACGAGCCGCGGGATGGCCTTGAAGCCGGCGCCGCAGCTGCCGTCCGCCGCGGCGAAGGCCACGTGGGTGCGGTGGTTGGCGCTGTCGATGTTGCGACCGTCCCAGCAGCTCTGGAACTTGAACGTACGCACCACGTCGCTGCCGGCGGGGCAGAGCGGGTACTTGTCCTTCAGCTGCCGGTCCTCGAAGCCGGTGCAGCTCCAGGACGCGTTGGCGTTGGCCGTGCCGTTGACGAAGGCCTTGGCGTCGCCGGTGATGATGCGCAGCAGGCGCGGCATCTCCGTGACGTCGCCGCGCGGGCTGCCCTCGAACGTCATGGTGACTTCCTTGGGCGTCACGATCTCACCGACGTTGCCCTCGATGCCGCCGCCGGGAGAGTTGGCGTCCTGCTCCGCGGCGCCGTTCTGCAGGCGGATCACCGGCCAGAAGTACGAGGACCGGTCACCCTGGTTCTCGCAGCTGGTGTCGGCGGCCGCGAGGTCCTCGTCGCCGGCGAACGCGCTGTTGCCCTGGTTGCCGACGTAGTCGTGGAAGTGGTGGGCGCCGTTGGAGACGCCGGGGGCGACGATGACGTTGTCCGAGTTGAACAGGCCGCCCGCGTTCACGCCGCAGTCGGTGCTGAAGGAGCCGGTGGAGCCGTCCTGTCGACGGCCCCCGTCGCCCGCGTTCGGCTGGACGGTCGTGATGTCGGCATAGTCCGCGGCCACCGGACCGTTGCCGGCCTGCCCGCCGTTGCCCTGCTGGCCCTGACCGCCCTGCTGGTCTCCCTGGTCCTGACCGTCACCGCCGCCGTTCTCACCGCCGCCGTTCTGGTCGCCGCCGTTCTGGTCGCCGCCGTTCTGGTCGCCGCCGTTCTGGTTCTCGGCGGGGCGCAGTTCGCAGGCGGCCAGGGAGTCGAGACCGTCGGGGCGGTCGCCGACACGGTCGATGGCGATCGCGATCCGCTCGATCGTCGCCGCCCGCTTCTCCTTGAGCGGGTTCATGATCGCGTTGTCGGCGAAGCCGCCGTCCTGCTGCTGGGCCTGGGCGGAGTTCTGCAGCCGCTGGTAGGCCTCGGCTATCTGCTGGTCCAGGGCGGCGAGTTCCTTGTCGACCTCGGCCCGTGCCCCGTCGGGCACCTCCGTCAACGCGTCACCCACGTCCGGGCAGTCGATCGTGCCGGCGGCGGAGTTGACCTGCTGGACGGAGTCGTCGGCCGCGTCCTCCTCGGTGGCCGACGCGTAGACATTGACGGCCACGAGGCCGCCTCCGCCCAAGATCAGCGCGATCGCGGCTGAGGTCGCGCGCCGTGCTCCTGATGGGCGTCTGCGCCTGGTGGTGCGTCCCACGGATAGCTCCTACAACGTCGGATCGGGTCCGGGCATGAAAAACCCCAGCCCAATACGGAGCCGGCCGCCGAAGTGTTCAAACGTCTCGCGAATTCACAGGAAGATGACAGGTAGCGGTAAGTCACACATGGTCAAAGCGGCAGCAAGCGCTCTCCCCGCCGTTTCCCCGACGGCACCGGCCGTGACCGCGCGTGACCCCCTCTCGCCTCCGGGCGCGGGGCAGTGTAGACATGGGCACATGGTGCGTCTCCTGGGTCGATCTCGCTCTCAGTCGACCCGCCGCCCCCAGGGTCGGCCCGCGCAGGGCCCGGACGACCGCGCCCGGCGGGTACGGCACGGATCCGACGGCGGCGCGGACCGGGAACCGGAACACCGCGGGGGCCCGCTCGCGAGGCTGCGGTCGGCGGTGGGCGGGCGCAGCGTCGCCGGGCAGGTCTTCCTGCTCCAGGTCGTGATCGTGCTGGTCCTGGTCGTGTCGGCCGTGGTGGCGCTGGTCCTTCAGGTGCGGCACGACAGCAGCGAGGAAGCGCACAACCGTTCGCTCGCCGTGGCGGAGACGTTCGCCAACGCACCGGGCACCCGGGAGGCGCTGGCCGCGGACGATCCGACGGCGATCCTCCAGCCGAGGGCCGAGGCCGCCCGGATCCAGTCCAAGGTCGACTTCATCGTCGTGATGAACACCGACGGGATCCGCTACACCCACCCCAAGCCGGACCGCATCGGCAAGCAGTTCGTCGGCACCCTCGGGCCGGCGCTGGAGGGCGAGTCCTTCACCGAGGAGGTCAACGGCACCCTCGGCCCCCTCGTCCAGGCCGTGGTGCCGGTCAAGGACCCCGACGGCAAGGTCGTGGGCCTGGTCTCGGCCGGGATCACCACCGAGAACGTGGGCGGGGTCGCGGAACAGCAGCTGCCCCTGGTGCTGATCGCCGCCGCGGCGGCCCTCGCGCTGGCCACGGCGGGCACGGCGCTCGTCAGCAAGCGGCTCCTGCGCCAGACCCACGGCCTCGGTCCGTCGGAGATGACCCGCATGTACGAGCACCACGACGCGGTGCTGCACGCCGTGCGGGAGGGCGTGATCATCGTCGGCGGCGGAGGCAGACTGCTGCTCGCCAACGACGAGGCGCACCGTCTGCTGGACCTCCCCGCGGACGCCGAGGGACAGGACGTCCACGCCCTGGGTCTGGAATCCCCCATGGCCGACCTGCTGGCCTCGGGGCGCGTCGCCAACGACGAGGTGCACCTGGTCGGCGACCGGCTGCTCGCCGTCAACCAGCGGGCCACCGATCTGCAGGGCGAGCCCTCCGGCAGCGTCGCCACCCTCCGCGACTCCACCGAACTGCGCGCCCTGTCCGGCCGCGCGGAGGCCGCCCGGGAGCGTCTGCGGCTGCTCTACGACGCCGGAGTGGGCGTCGGCACCGGCCTGGACGTGACCCGCACCGCCGAGGAGCTGGCGGAGGTGGCCGTCCCCCGGTTCGCGGACTTCGTCACCGTGGACCTCGCCCCGGCGGCGCTCAACGGCGACGAGCCCGACACGGTCACCACACTGCGCCGTACGGCGTGCAGCGGCATCCGCAAGGACGCGCCCCTGTACAAGGTGGGCGAGCGGATCGACCTCGTCGCCTCCTCGCCGCAGGCCCGCAGCATCGACAGCGGCACGTCGACCCTGGTGACCGACCTCAGCCGGGCCACGGGCTGGCAGGCGCAGGATCTCGAACGGTCCGCGCAGGTCGTCGAGTACGGCATCCACTCGCTGATCACCGTGCCGTTGCGGGTGGGCCAGCTGGTGATGGGCGTCGCCACCTTCTGGCGCTCGGAGAAGCCCGAGCCGTTCGACCAGGAGGAACTGGCGCTCGCCGAGGAACTCGTCGCGCGGGCGGCGGTCTCCATCGACAACGCGCGCCGCTACACGCGCGAGCACACGATGGCCGAGACCCTGCAGCGCAGCCTGCTGCCGCGCAACCTGCCCGAACAGAGCGCCCTGGACGTCGCCTACCGCTATCTGCCGGCGCAGGCCGGGGTGGGCGGGGACTGGTTCGACGTCCTCCCGCTGTCCGGCACCCGGGTCGCGGTCGTCGTGGGCGATGTCGTGGGTCACGGGCTGCACGCCGCGGCCACGATGGGGCGGCTGCGCACCGCCGTGCACAACTTCACCGCGCTGGACCTGCCGCCGGACGAGATCCTCGGGCTGCTGGACGAGATGGTCAGCCGTATCGACCAGGACGAGGCGGTCCTGGACGGCACCGCCCCGATCACCGGGGCGACCTGTCTGTACGCGATCTACGACCCGGTCTCGCGGCGCTGCGACGTCGCACGGGCCGGCCATCCGCCGCTCGCGGTGGCCCGCCCCGACGGTACCGTCGTTTTCCCCGACGTGCCCGTCGGTCCGCCGCTCGGCCTGGGCGGGCTGCCCTTCGAGACGGCCGGGCTGGAGCTGGAGGAGGGCAGTCGGCTGGTGCTCTACACCGACGGCCTCGTCGAGCACCGGGAGCGGGACATCGACGACGGCCTCGAACTGCTGCGCACCGCGCTGACCGGGGCCGACACCTCCCCGCAGGGCACCTGTGAGGCCGTGCTCGACGCGCTGCCGCCGAGCCGGGCGAGCGACGACATCGCGCTGATCGTCGCCCGCACCCGCGCACTGGACGGGAGCCGCGTCGTGGAGTGGGAGGTGCCCGACGACCCGGCGGCCGTCCGCCGGGCCCGCTCCGACGCCACCCGGCAGCTGGCCGCATGGGGCCTGGAGGAGCTGGAGTTCACCACCGAGCTGATCCTCAGCGAGCTGGTCACCAACGCCATCCGGTACGGCGGCGGCCCCATCCGGGTCCGTCTCATCCACGACCGTCAGCTGATCTGCGAGGTCACCGACAGCAGCCACACCTCGCCCCATCTGCGATACGCCGCCACGACCGACGAGGGCGGCCGAGGGCTGTACCTCATCGCCCAGCTCACCCAGCGCTGGGGCACCCGCTACTCCCCCACGGGCAAGACCATCTGGACCGAACAGGCGCTGCCCTGACGGTCCTCGACAGGCCCCGCCCGAAGGGGCGGGGTCCCCAAGCGCAAGGAGAGACCGGAGCATGCGTATCGGACTGCTCGGAACCGGCCCGTGGGCCGAGATGGCCTACGCCCCCGCGCTGAGCGCGCATCAGAAGCTGGACTTCGCGGGAGTGTGGGGCAGGCGCCCGGAGGCGGCCAAGGAGCTCGCCGGACGGCACGGTGCAGTGCCGGTGTACGAGGACGTCGACGCCCTGTTCGCCGATGTGGACGCGGTCGCCGTGGCCCTGCCGCCCTCCGTCCAGGCACCGCTCGCGGCGCGGGCCGCCCGGGCCGGCTGCCATCTGCTGCTCGACAAGCCCCTGGCGACGGATGTGGCGCAGGGGCGGGCCGTCGTCGAGGCTGTCGAGGAGGCCGGGGTGGCCTCGGTCGTCTTCTTCACCGCCCGTTTCCAGACCGCGATCGACGCGTGGATCACCGAACGGGCCGCCGACGGGGGCTGGTTCACCGCCCGCGCGGAGTGGTTCGGGTCGCTGTTCGACGAGGAGAGCGACAGCCCCTTCGCGCGTTCGCCGTGGCGGCGCGAGAAGGGCGGCCTGTGGGACGTGGGCCCGCACGCCCTGTCCGTGCTGCTGCCGGTCCTCGGGGACGTGGAGCAGGTCGCCGCCGCCGTGCGCGGCCCCGGGGACACGGTGCATCTGATCCTTCTGCACACCGGCGGGGCGTCCAGCACGCTCACCCTCAGCCTCACGGCCCCGCCCGCCGCCTCCGGCGCCACGGTCGAGCTGCGCGGCCGGACCGGGACGGCCGTACTGCCCGAGTCCGACGAAGGTGCCGTACCGGCTCTCGTACGGGCGGGGGACGCGCTGCTGGCGGCCGCCCGTAGTGGACGCCCGCATCCGTGCGACGCGGCCTTCGCGCTGCGCGTGACGGAGCTGCTCGTCGCCGCGGAAGGCCGGTTGACCGGCTGATACGCGGGGCTCCCGAGCCCGCGTTCGAGTTTATGTTTGCTTTATATCGGACATCGTCCGATGGCGGGCACGCCTTCGCCTCGCGCGTTTCGTGAGCGTGAGGAGGTACCCGTGAGCGCTACGGACGGGAGCACCGCCGAGAATCTGCGACGCAGGCTGGCGGCCGGGAAGAAGGATCAGGACGCGCGGACGGTCATGCGGCTGCGCCTGGGGGTCGGGGTCATCGGTGTCCTGCTGCCCCTGGCGCTCCCGGCCGGCAACTGGATCGCTGCGCGGCTCGACGGCGGGACCGGGGCGGACGCCTGGCCCGGCTCCATGAGCGGCGCGTACCACACCAGCAGCCGCGACCTCTTCGTCGGCGGGCTCTGCGCCCTCGGGATCTTCCTGATCGTCTATCGCTTCAACCGGTTCCACGACGTCCTGGGCACCGTCGCCGGACTCTGCGCCCTCGGCGTCGCCCTCTTCCCCACCGCGCCGGGGTCCGGGGGCGACGCGGGTCAGCAGACGGCCTCCGTGTTCCACCAGGCCTTCGCCGTCGCCCTGTTGACGGCGATGGCGGCCTTCTGCCTCTTCATGTACGGGGCCCCGGGCATCAAGGAACGCTCCTACGTGCGGCGTCCCTATCTCGTGGCCGGTGTGCTGATCCTCGTCTTCATGGCGCTCGCCGCCGCCGCGGCGGCCACCGAGGTGGGCGACGACTGGCCGATCACGCCCCTGTACCTGTGCGAGTGGCTCTCGGTCTGGTCCTTCGGCTTCGCCTGGACGGGCGCGGCCCTGTCCCTGGCCGCGGACATCGACCGGCTGACCCGCACCCGCGCGGTGGTGGGCGCCGTCCTCGGCCGGCTCCGCTCGCTCGGCGGCCTCCTCGGCCGGGGGCGGACCCGCTCGCGCCCGGCCGTGTGACCGCGCCCCGCTCGGCCGGCGGGGTTCAGGGGCGGGCGCCGGTGAGGAAGCGGTCGAGGGTGGCTGTGAGTTCCGCCGGCTTCTCGACGGGGAGTTCGTGGCCGGCGTCCAGGATGCGCACCTCGGCGTCCTGGCAGGCCTTGGCCATCCTCAGCATCTGGGAGACCGGGAGCTGGATGTCGTGATAGCCGTGGACGAGGAGGGTGGGCGTGCCGATCTCGCCGAGACGGTCGAGGACGTCGAAGGCCCGCATGGCGCCGTACAGGGTCATGACGACCTCGCGCGGGGTGGCCGCCGAGGCGCGGATGTACGAGCGGATCTCCTCGCGGGGGTAGCCGGGGGCGAAGGCCCGCTGGATGTTGGCGGCGACGAACAGCTTGAACGGGACGCGGGTGGAGACCGCCATCAGCAGGCCGCGGCCGCGGCTGTAGGTCATCCGGCCGATGGAGTTGACCAGGACCAGGCGCTCGACGCGCTCGGGGTGGGCGAGGGTGATGGTCTGGGAGATCATGCCGCCCATGGAGTGGCCGACGAGGACGAACCGCTCGACCTCCAGGTGATCGAGGAGGGCGAGCACGTCCCCGGCCAGCTCCTCGATCGTCCGCACCCCCGGGCCACGGCTCTCGCCGTGTCCGCGCAGGTCCAGCCGGATCACGCGCCGCTTCCCGGAGAAGTGCGCGACCTGGTGGTCCCAGCGGTGCCGGTTCGCGGTCCATCCGTGCACGAACACCAGGGGCGCGCCGTCGCCGTCCCGGGGGCCCTCGTCGTCGTACGTCAGCACAGCGCCGTCGACTTCGAGCTGCGGCATGGGGGCCTCCTGCGGTGCGGTCCGGTTACTGACCGGTACGGTAGCGGCCTCCCCGGCCCCACGTCACCGGCGTCGGCCGAGGAATCTGCGCGGCGGCAAGGACGACCGGGCTGGTGGCGGGGAGGACGGCAGACGGCAGACGGCCCGAGGGCCGCCGCTCCCGGCCGGCCCGCGCGCCGCCGGACGGCCGCCCGTCCCGATCCCCCCCCCACGGCACCACGGGCGGGACATCACGCGCGCCCGCCGCGCCACCCGACCGGCCGGAGAAGACCGAACTCACCCGGCAGATCAGCTCGGTCGTCGAGGAGTTCCGGGACGGGCTGCCCCGGCAGCGCCGACCACGCGCCTTCCCGCACCGATCCCTCCACACGCCCGTCACCGGCCCTGCGGAGCGGAGCACGGGACGGATGACAGACTGACGGCATGGAAGAACGCGCATTCGGTAGGTCGGGTCAGCACGCGTCCGTCGTCGGTCTCGGCACATGGCAGCTGGGCGCCGACTGGGGAGACGTCGACGACACGGAGGCCCTGGCGGTGCTGGAGGCGGCCGCCGAGTCGGGGGTGACCTTCTTCGACACGGCCGACGTCTACGGCGACGGCCGCAGCGAACAGACCATCGCCACGTTCCTGCGCAGCAGGCCCGACCTGCATGTGTTCGTCGCGACGAAGATGGGCCGTCGCGTGGACCAGATCCCCGAGAACTACGTCCTCGACAACTTCCGGGCCTGGAACGACCGCTCCCGCCGCAACCTCGGCGTGGACCGCGTCGACCTGGTCCAGTTGCACTGCCCGCCCACACCCGTCTACTCCTCGGACGAGGTCTTCGACGCCCTGGACACCCTGGTCGCGGAGGAGCGCGTCGCCGCGTACGGCGTCAGCGTGGAGACCTGCGCACAGGCGCTGACGGCGATCGCCCGCCCGAACGTGGCGAGCGTGCAGATCATCCTCAACCCGTTCCGGATGAAGCCGCTCATCGATGTCCTCCCGGCGGCCGAGAAGGCGGGGGTCGCGATCATCGCGCGGGTCCCGCTGGCCTCGGGGCTGCTGTCCGGCAAGTACACGAAGGACACGGTCTTCGCGGAGAACGACCACCGTACGTACAACCGGCACGGCGAGGCCTTCGACCAGGGCGAGACCTTCTCCGGCGTCGACTACGCCACGGGCGTCGAGGCGGCGGTCGAGTTCGCCGGACTGACCCCCGACGGTTACACCCCGGCCCAGTTGGCGCTGCGCTGGATCATCCAGCTGCCGGGCGTCACGACGGTCATCCCGGGCGCCCGCACCCCGGACCAGGCCCGCGCCAACGCGGCGGCGGCCGCACTGCCGGAGCTGTCCGGGCAGACACTCACGGCGATCCAGGACCTGTACGACCGGCGTATCAAGGAGCAGGTGGAGGGCCGCTGGTAGAGCGGCCGGGCGCGGCGCGGCGCCGTGCGGGAGGCGGCCGGTCGGCCGCTTCCCGCACGTGGGCTCACGCCTCGCGGCCGGCGCGTCAGATGCGGCCGCCCGTGAGCCGGGTGAGCGGTCCCTGCACCTGGCGCCCGGAGCGGCGTCCGACGGCGTAGGAGGCGGCGGTCAGGGCCGTCAGGCCCGCGCCCACACCGGCGGCGACGAGCTTGCGCTGGGCGATGACGGTGATGGCCGTCTTCGCGGTCGCCGCCACCTGGCCGGATGCCTGGACGACCGCCTGGCGGCCGGCCTCGACGCCCTTGGCCGCGCTGTGCACGGCCGCGCTCGTGCTGTCGGCGGCGCGCTTGGTCGCCTCGGCCGCGTGCCCGGCACCGGCCTTCACGGACGAGGCGGCGCCCTCGGTCTTGACCGCGGCCGTCTTCGCGGACTCGGTGGCCGGAGCCGTCGCCTTGGTGGCGGTCCGGCGGGCCTTGGCGGCGGTCGTCCCGGCGGACGCGGAGTTCTCGTTCGGTTCCTTGTTCGGCTGATTCATGGAGACCGCGTTGCCGTTCAACGCCGCGGCAAACACCCTGTGGACGACCGTGTCCGCCGAGGGTCTCCGAGCCTCTCCCGCCATCAGTCCATTCCCCCGCATGGCATAAGATCGCTTTATGAGGTCATAGACCCGACCCGCGTACCGGGTAAGGGTTGCCTTAGTTTAGGGTTGCCGTCGAGTCGCTTTCTCCGCTCGAAGGGAACCTGAACATGCCCCGCCCTCTGCGGGTGGCCATCGTCGGAGCCGGACCCGCCGGGATCTACGCCGCCGACGCGCTGCTGAAGTCCGACGTGGCCACCGAGCCCGGTGTGTCCATCGACCTCTACGAGCGGATGCCCGCCCCGTTCGGACTGATCCGTTACGGCGTGGCCCCCGACCACCCCCGCATCAAGGGCATCATCACCGCCCTGCACCAGGTGCTCGACAAGCCGCAGATCCGTCTCTTCGGCAACGTCGACTACCCGGGGGACATCAACCTGGACGATCTGCGCGCGTTCTACGACGCCGTGATCTTCTCCACGGGCGCGACGGCCGACCGCGCGCTCGACATCCCCGGCATCGACCTCGACGGCTCCTACGGCGCGGCCGACTTCGTCTCCTGGTACGACGGCCACCCGGACGTCCCGCGCACCTGGCCCCTGGAGGCCGAGAAGGTCGCCGTCCTCGGTGTCGGCAACGTCGCGCTGGACGTGGCACGCGTCCTCGCCAAGACCGCCGACGAGCTGCTGCCGACCGAGATCCCGGCCAACGTGTACGAGGGTCTGAAGGCCAACAAGGCGCTGGAGGTCCACGTCTTCGGCCGCCGGGGCCCGGCGCAGGCGAAGTTCTCCCCGATGGAGCTGCGGGAGCTGGACCACTCCCCCAACATCGAGGTCATCGTCGACCCCGAGGACATCGACTACGACGAGGGTTCCATCGCGACCCGGCGCGGCAACAAGCAGGCCGACATGGTCGCCAAGACCCTGGAGAACTGGGCGATCCGCGACACCGGCGACCGCCCGCACAAGCTGTTCCTGCACTTCTTCGAGTCGCCCACCGAGATCCTCGGCGAGGACGGCAAGGTCGTCGGCCTGCGCACCGAGCGCACCGCCCTGGACGGCACCGGCAACGTCAGGGGCACCGGCGAGTTCAAGGACTGGGACGTCACCGGCGTGTACCGCGCGGTCGGCTACCTCTCGGACAAGCTGCCCAAGCTGCCCTGGGACGTCGAGTCGGGCACCGTCCCGGACGCGGGCGGCCGGGTCATCGAGGAGACCGGCGCGCACCTGCGGTCGACGTACGTCACCGGCTGGATCCGGCGCGGTCCGGTGGGCCTCATCGGGCACACCAAGGGCGACGCCAACGAGACGGTCGCCAACCTTCTGGACGACTTCGCGAACGGGCGGCTGCACGAGCCCTCCGCGCCCGCGCCGGAGGCCGTCGACGCCTTCCTCGCGGAGCGCGAGGTGCGCTTCACGACGTGGGAGGGCTGGTACAGGCTCGACGCCGCCGAGAAGGCGCTGGGCGAGCCGCAGGGCCGGGAGCGCGTGAAGATCGTCGAGCGTGAGGACATGCTGCGGGAGAGCGGCGCGTAGGCGCTCCGCCGGAAGCAAGGGGGACTGCGGACCGCTCCGACGCTGCGGGTCGTCCGTGGCCGGTCGCGCAGTTCCCCGCGCCCCTTTCAGGGGCCTGCGGCCCCAGGGGCATAAGCTCGTCCAATGGCCAAGTACTACGACGTGCATCCCGACAACCCCCAGCCGCGTGCCATCTCCCAGGTCGCCGACAGCATTCGTCAGGGTGGGCTGATCGCCTATCCGACCGACTCCTGCTTCGCGCTGGGGTGCCAGCTGGGCAGTCGTGACGGCATCGAGCGGATCCGGACGATCCGGCAGCTCGACGACCGGCACCACTTCACCCTGGTGTGCGAGAACTTCGCGCAGCTGGGTCAGTTCGTCCACGTCGACAACGACGTGTTCCGCGCCGTGAAGGCGTCGACGCCCGGCAGTTACACCTTCATCCTCCCCGCGACGCGGGAGGTGCCCCGCAAGCTCCTCCACCCCAAGAAGAAAACCGTCGGGGTGCGCATCCCCGACCACCGCGTGGTCCAGGCCCTGCTCGCCGAGCTGGGCGAGCCGCTCGTCTCCAGCACCCTGCTGCTGCCCGACGAGGAGGAGCCGCTGACGCAGGGCTGGGAGATCAAGGAGCGCCTGGACTACCTGGTCGACGTGGTGGTGGACTCGGGTGACTGCGGCACGGAGCCGACGACCGTCATCGACTTCTCCAGCGGCGAGGCGGAGATCATCCGCAAGGGCGCGGGCGACACGTCACGGTTCGAGTGATCCCGCGAGCGGCAGCCGGGATCAGGTCTGCCGCAGCGGCTCGTAGGCCTCGGCGCTCAGCCCGAACGTCCAGGCCACCCCTGCGCGGGCCGTGGTGGTCGCGGGTGGCACCCGCAGCCAGTAGGTACGGCTCGTGCCGTCCGGCTCCGGCGTGGAGTTGACGACCTCCACCATCACCACGTCCTCGTCGCCGGGCAGGGCTATGCGCCACAGCACACCCGTCTCGTCGCGGTGCACCGGCTTCGCCCCGGACTCCTCCAGATAACGGTCGTAGCCGTAGAACTCCAGCATCACGCGGCGCAGCTCCGCGTTCTCCTCCGCCCGGATCTCCGCCGGGGTCAACGAGCCCAGCCGGTCGAGGAACGCGCCGGGGACGGGCAGCCCGCGCCAGGCGTGCAGGGTGAATCCGTCGGCGTAGGCGAGCGCGGGCCCGTCGCCCCGGTCCAGCCGGCCCGCCTCGTCGCGGTGCAGCTCCACGGGCCGCTCGGCGACGACCGCGAGCTTCTCGTACGGCCACCACCAGCCGGCCGTGCGGGCCACCTCGGCCAGTCCGTCGAGGCCGGGGGCCGCGTCGAACGCGGACAGCCAGGCCGCGTCGTGCTGACCGAGGACGGCGTCCAGGAGGAGCAGCCGGATGCCGGTCTCCTCCTCGCGGTCGGCGGGTGCCAGTGCCTCGACGACTCCGGTGCGGACGCGGTCGATCAGCGGCCGGGTGGTCTCCCACAGGTCGGCGCCCGTCGCCCGCCAGTGCTCGCTCCAGCCGGTGGGGCCCAGCCGGGTGTGCTGCCGGGCCCGCTCGGCGGCGACGGTTGTGTTGCGGACCGCGTCACGGACGCTCGCCCCGGTCGCCGGCAGCGCCTCACCGCCCGGTGCCGGTGCCCCCGACAGCAGACGTACCGCCTCCAGGGGCGAGCGGACCCACACGATCCGCTCGGGCTCCCGCAGCCCCGCCCGCCGGTAGGCCAGGCGCACGCCCGCCTCCGCCCGTGCCCGGTCACTCTCCCCGGTGGCCGCCGCCACCGCCCGCCAACTCGTCCGTTCCGTCACGCCGTTCCTCCAGGATTTTCCCAAGTCCGTCCCCGCGAGCCGCCGTACGCCACGGCCGCCCTCCTGCCCACCGGTTCAGTCGGCGACGATCCGCACCGACCCCGGTACGTACTCGCGCTGCCGTACGACGCGGTACCAGCCCTTGGGCAGGGAGATGGCCGCGTGCTCCTCGTGGACGACACGGGCACCCGCCGGCACGTGCAGCAGCATCGGCCCGAACGCGCCCGCCTCGCGGACGAGACGGCCGGGGCCGACCACGGCGTGGGCGTGGCCGGTGACCTCGCCGAGGGCGAGGACGAGCCGCCCACGGCCGTCGCGCGGCTCCGAGGCGGCGTCGAGCGCGCCGCCGGGCACGGCGCTCTCGGCCAACGGCGCGATGAGGACGTCTCCTTGCCGGTACATGGGTCTCCCTTCCGTCGGGCACTCGCTGTGCCACGACAGGACCGTAGGGGCAGCCACTGACATTGATACTCGTAGCGGGTTCCGGTGGTCGGCCCACGCACGCCCGTTCGCCGGGGCGCGGACCACTGTTCGTCCACAGGACAGGGGTCCGCCGCACGCGCTGTCAGTCGGACTTGGTAGAACTCCCCTACCCGGCGGCGCCGCGCGCTCCGGGTGCGCGACGGGCGGACCGGGCAGGGATCCGGCGCCGCCCACGGACATGGAACGAAGGGGCGGGGCGCACATGACCATCGGGAGCCATCTGGAGGAGTTCCACGGCCTGCCGGTCCACCGCTTCCCCAAGTCGGTGAAGGGCCCGCAGGGCGCCGGGCAGCTGCCCCCTCCCGAGTCGGTGGCCTGGAGCATCGCCGTGGAGTCCTACGACAGCGACGAGTCCTGGCAGGAGGCGTTCGCCCGGTTCCTGGCCTCGGTCGGCACCGAGAAGGTGCGGGCGCTGGTCGTGGGCGCCTGGAGCGACGCCTACGACAACGGCCCCGAGGAGATCGTCGCGGCCCTGGTCGCGGCGAAGGACCGGCTGCCGTCGCTGCGCGCCCTGTTCCTCGGCGACATCGTGGGGGAGGAGTGCGAGATCTCCTGGATCAACCAGGGGGACGTGAGCCCGCTGCTGGACGCCTTCCCGGAGCTGGAGGAGTTCGGGGTGCGCGGCGGCCAGGGGCTCGGCTTCCCGGCGCTGCGGCACGAGCGGCTGCGGACCCTGACGATCGAGACGGGCGGCCTGCCCGTCGACGTCGTGCGGGGTGTCGCGGGCAGCGACCTGCCGGCCCTCGTCGAGCTGGACCTGTGGCTGGGGACGCCCGAGTACGGGGGCGACTGCGAGGTGGCCGACCTGGCGCCGATCCTCGCGGGCACCCGCCTGCCGGCCCTCAAGCACCTGGCCCTGCGCAACAGCGAGATACAGGACGACATCTGCGCCGCTCTGGCCTCCGCCCCCGTGGTGGCCCGCCTCGACGTCCTCGACGTGTCCATGGGCGTCCTCACCGACGACGGCGCGACCGCGCTGCTCACGGGCCAGCCGCTGACCCACCTCACCACGCTGGACCTGCACCACAACTACCTGAGCCCGGCGCTGCGCGACCGCCTCCGGGACTCCCTGGAGGCCGAGGGGGTCCAGGTCGACGTCGACGCCGACGACGCCGAGTCGGACGAGGAGGAGGACGGCACGGTCTGGCGGTTCGTCGCGGTGGGCGAGTGAGCGCGTAGACGTTCGCGGGCGAGAGGGGGCGGCACATGTCCGGATGGAGCGGTGCGGCGGGGGCGGGTCCCGGCCCGTACCGGTGGGTGGTCGTGGGGAACGGGGAGAACCGGCGGGTCGGGCTGTTCGTCGCGGCGGCCGAGGCGGCCGGCGTCGGCACGCCGCGGGTGGTCCAGTGGCGGGACGTGCTGCGCGACGGCGGCCACACGTTCGCCGACGACGAGGTCGTACGGCTGGACTCACCCGGCGAGAACGCCGAGGTGGACCGGCTGTTGCGGGGCGTCGACGATCCCACGCGGGTGGAGGGCTCGGCCACCTGGTACGGCCGATTCCTGACCGCGGTGGGGTCACTGCGGGGCGGGCTGCGGCTGGACGATCCGGCGGATCTGCCGGTGCTGTTCGACAAGCGGCTGTGCCACGCCCGGCTCGACGCGGCCGGCGTCCCGGTGCCCCCGTCGCCCACCTCGGGCGGCGCGCGGCCGGTGCGCGGCTGGGACGACGTACGGGCGGCGATGCGGGAGCACGGCATGCCGCGTGTCTTCGTGAAGCCGGCCCACGGGTCCTCCGCGTCCGGGGTGCTGGCCGTGGAGTCGTCCGCGAGCGGGCGGATCAGGGCCACCACCTCGGTGGAGGTCGCCGCCGACGGCCGGCCGCGCGCCCCGCTCCGGCTGCACAACTCGCTGCGTGTGCGGCGCTACGCGGACGAGCGGGAGATCGCCGGCATCGTCGACGCCCTCGCGGCCGACGGTCTGCACATCGAGCGCTGGCTGCCGAAGGCGTCCGCGCACGGCAGGTCCGCCGATCTGCGGGTGCTGGTCGTGGCGGGCCGGGCCACGCACGCCGTCGTGCGCACCAGCCGCTTCCCGATGACCAATCTCCATCTGGGCGGGGCCCGGGGCGATCTCACGTCGGTCGTGGACGCGGCGGGAGACCGCTGGCGGCAGGCGCTCGACATCTGTGAGCGGGCCGCCGCCTGCTTCCCCGGCACGCTGAGCGTCGGCGTGGACCTGCTGCCGGCGATCGGCTGGCGCCGGTTCGCCGTGGGCGAGGTCAACGCCTTCGGCGACCTGCTGCCCCGGCTGACCGGGCTGCCGGGCGGTCCGGCGGAGGGTCTGGACACCTACGCGGCACAGCTCGCGGCGGTGCGCGACGCCCTGTCCCCGGCCCCCTCGCACCTCCCCCACGCAAGGCCCCACGCAAGGAAAGACCATGCACCCTTCTGACCCGGCCGACACCGGGGGTCCGGCAAGGACAGCCCACGGGCCGTCCGAGGCGGCTCCGGCACCCGACATGAACGAGGTCGTGGGCCGCGACGACCTGCTGCTGCTCACCCTCGACACCCTGCGGTACGACGTGGCGGTGGAGCTGGCCGCGGCGGGCCGGCTGCCGAACCTGGCCGGTCGTCTGCCGGGCGGCACCTGGGAGAAGCGGCACGCGCCCGGCAGCTTCACCTACGCCTCGCACCAGGCGATGTTCGCGGGTTTCCTGCCGACCCCGGCCGCACCGGGGCCGCATCCGCGGCTCTTCGCGAGCCGGTTCGCCGGCAGCGAGACGACCGCGGGGCGCACCTTCGTCTTCGACAGCCCCGACCTGGTGTCGGCGCTCGCCGAGCACGGCTATCGCACGGTGTGCGTCGGCGGTGTCGGGTTCTTCAACAAGCAAGGGGCCCTCGGCAGCGTCCTGCCGGACCTGTTCCAGGAGAGCCACTGGGAGCCGGAGTTCTCCGTGGCGTCCCCGACCTCCTTCGAGTCCCAGGTGGCCCGCGCCGAACGGATCGTGGCCGAACTCCCCGCCGAGCAGAGGCTGTTCCTGTTCCTCAACGCCTCGGCGCTGCACCAGCCGAACTGGTTCCATCTGCCGGGCGCCACCCGCGAGGCGGGCGACAGTCCGGTCACGCACGCGGCCGCCCTGGAGTACATCGACCGGCACATCGGACGCCTCTTCACGGCGATGAGTTCGCGGCGCCGCTGCTTCGCCGTCGTCTGCTCCGACCACGGGACCACCTACGGCGAGGACGGCTACACCGGACACCGGCTCGGCCACGAGGCCGTGTGGACCGTCCCCTACAGCCACTTCTTCCTGGAGCCGTCCGCATGACCGCGACCGCCACCGCGACCGCCACCGCCACCACCACATCGCGGCGTCCCTATCAGCACTACGTGTACGCCTACCCGCACAAGACGGCGTACCGGGAGCTGCCCGGCCGGCCGCGGCTCGCGGAGCTGTGGGCCGGGGAGTCCCGGCAGGCGCTGTCGCTGTACGCGCACATCCCGTTCTGCGAGGTGCGCTGCGGCTTCTGCAACCTCTTCACGCGCATCGGCGCGCCGGACGGGCTGACCGGCCGCTATCTCGACGCCCTCGAACGGCAGGCGATCGCGGTGCGGGAGGCCCTCGGGGACGCGGAGCCGGTGCGGTTCGCGAACGCCGCGTTCGGCGGTGGCACGCCGACCTATCTGGAGGCCGCCGAGCTGGAGCGGCTGTGCGACATCGCCGAGCGCCACCTGGGCGCGGACCTGCGGGCGATCCCGCTGTCGGTGGAGGCCTCCCCCGCCACGGCGACGGCCGACCGGCTGGCGGTACTGGCCGAGCGGGGCACGACACGGCTGAGCCTCGGTGTGCAGAGCTTCGTGGCGGAGGAGGCCCGTGCGGCCGTACGACCGCAGCGGCGGTCCGACGTGGAGGCGGCGCTGGCCCGGATCCGTGACGCCGCCCTGCCGGTCCTCAACATCGACCTGATCTACGGCATCGACGGGCAGACGGCGGCCAGTTGGCGGCTGTCCCTGGACGCGGCCCTCGCCTGGCGGCCGGAGGAGATCTACCTCTATCCGCTGTACGTCCGGCCGCTGACCGGACTCGGCCGCCACGCGGACCCGGCGGTCGCGGACCGCGACTGGGACGAGATCCGGCTGCGGCGCTACCGCGAGGGCCGGGACCATCTGCTCGCGCAGGGCTACGAGCAGGTCTCCATGCGGATGTTCCGCCGCGCGGACGCGCCGCCGCAGGGCCCGGACGACCACGCCTGCCAGACCGACGGCATGATCGGCCTGGGCTGCGGCGCCCGGTCGTACACATCGAGGCTGCACTACTCCTTCGACTACGCGGTCGGCATGAGCCGGATCCGTACGATCATCGACGAGTACACGGCCACCCAGGACTTCGGCCGCGCCGTGCACGGCCGCGCGGTCGACGAGGACGAGGCACGCCGTCGTCATCTGCTGCAGTCGCTGCTGCAGGCCCGGGGGCTGCCGGTGGCGGACTACCGGCGGCGGTTCGGATCGGACCCGTACGCGGACTTCCCCGCGGAGCTGGAGCTGTTGGCCGGGCGCGGCTGGCTTGCGGATGCGGGCGAGGGGATGCTGCGCCTGTCCGCCGAGGGACTGGCCCACTCCGACGCGATCGGGCCGGGCTTCTTCTCGCCCGCCGTCCGGGCCGCGATGGCCGGGTACGAGCTGCGGTGACGAAGCCCATGGACCTGACGATCCTGTACCGGGGCCCGCTCGCCTCCTGCGACTACGACTGCCCGTACTGCCCGTTCGCCAAGCGCCGTGACTCCACGGACCGGCTGCGGGCCGACCGCGCGGCCCTGGACCGCTTCACCGCCTGGGCCCGGGAGCAGACCGGTGACCGGCTGTCGGTCCTGTTCACGCCGTGGGGCGAGGGGCTGGTGCGCTCCTGGTACCGCGAGGCGCTGGTCGGCCTCTCCCACGAGCCGCACATCGACCGGGTGGCGATCCAGACGAACCTCAGCTGTCGTACGGAGTGGCTGGCGCGGGCCGACCGGGACACGGTGGCCCTGTGGTGCACGTACCACCCGGGTCAGACCCCGTACGAGCGGTTCCTCGACAAGACGCGGCGGCTGGCCGGGATGGGGATCCGGTTCAGCGTGGGGATCGTCGGGCTACCCGAGCATCTGGAGCACGCCCGCCGACTGCGCGGGGAGCTGCCTCCGGAGGTGTACCTGTGGGCGAACGCCGCCGAGGGGCACACCTACACCGACGAGGAGGCGGCGGTGTGGAGCGAGCTGGACCCCCTCTTCCCCTTCAGCCGTCATCCGCACCGCTCGGCGGGCCGGGCCTGCCGTACGGGCTCCACGGTCGTGTCGGTGGACGGCGCGGGGACGGTGCGGCGCTGCCACTTCGTCAAGGCGGAGCTGGGCAACCTCTACGACGGCTCCTTCCGGGCGGCCCTCGCCCCCCGCCCGTGCCCCCTGTCCGTCTGCGACTGCCACATCGGATACGTCCATCTGGAGACACTGCCCCTGTACGACGTCTTCGCGGGCGGCGTCCTGGAACGCGTACCGACGGTGGAGGCGCGACAGGTGATCGGAAAGCGAGTGGGTTCATGACCTCAGCGGTCGACAGCGGCGCGTGGATCCGCCGGTTCCGGCCCGCCCCCGAGGCGACGGTCCGGCTGCTGTGCCTCCCGCACGCGGGCGGCTCGGCGAGTTACTACGTCCCCATGGCGCGCGCCCTCGCCCCGGCGGCCGATGTGCTGGCCGCGCAGTATCCCGGACGCCAGGACCGCTACGCCGAGCCGCCGTCGCAGAGCATCCGGGAGCTGGCCGAGCGGGTCGTCGAGGCCGTCGGCGGGGACGACGGCCGTCCGCTCGCCCTCTTCGGCCACAGCATGGGCGCGGTGGTCGCCCACGAGGCGGCGCTGCGGCTGGAGGCGGTCGGCCGGGCCCCGGTCCGGCTGTTCGTGTCGGGGCGGCGCGCTCCCTCCACACCCGGGCACCGCGGGAACCTGCACACGGCGAGCGATGCCGAACTCCTCGCAGCCGTACGCGCGCTGAACGGCACCGACGGCCAGGTCTTCGAGGACGAGGAGCTGCTCCGGCTGGTCCTGCCGGCCCTGCGCGGTGACTACCGGGCCCTGGAGACGTACGAGCCGCGCCCCGGCGACCGGCTGGGCTGCCCGGTCACCGTCCTCACCGGTGACGCCGATCCCGTGACCCCGGTGGCGGACGCGCGTGCCTGGGCGGACCACACCGACGGGCCGACGGAGGTGTGCGTGTTCCCCGGCGGCCACTTCTACCTCGACGACCGGCCGGGGGAGGTCTTCGACGTCGTACGACGGCACCTGGGGCTGTAGTCCGGGGACGGCGGCGCGGGCCGGTGGGGTGTTCGGCCGGCGGGTGTCCGGCCGGTGCGTGTCCGTCACACCCGCCAGCTGTACCTGCGCTCCGGCCGCCCGGCCACCCCGTAGCGCAGGGACACGTCCGCGCTGCCGGTGCCGTGGAAGTACTCCAGGTAGCGGCGGGCGCTGACGCGGGAGATGCCCGTGAGGGTGGCGCACTCGGTGGCCGAGAGGCTGCCGTCGGTGCCGCGCAGGGTGCCTTCGATGAGTTCGGCGGTCTCGACGCTCATGCCCTTGGGCAGGGCGCCGGCCGCCGAGGCGGGCGTGGCGGCTCCGGCGAGGACACGGTCGACGTCGGCCTGGCCGCGGACGACGGTGGTGAGGAGGCGGCCGCGCTGGGCGGCGTACCGCTGGAGCCGGGAGCGCAGTTCCTCGAACTCGAACGGCTTGAGGAGGTAGTCGACGACGCCGTGGCGGACCGCGCCGCGCACGCTGTCGGCCTCCCGGGCGGCGCTGATGACCATGACGTCGCAGTCGTGGCCGGCGGTGCGCAGCCGGGGTATGACGTCGAGGCCGAAGCCGTCGGGGAGGTAGAGGTCGAGGAGGACCAGGTCGGGGCGGAGTTCGTCGACGGCCAGGACCGCCTGTTCGCCGGTGCTGGCGACGCCCACGACGCGGAACGGCTCGACGCGTTCGACGAAGGTGCGGTGGACCCGGGCCACCATGAAGTCGTCGTCGACGACGAGCACGTCGATCGGGCCGGGCGGGCTGCTCGTGCCGTTCGTGCCGCTCGTGCCGCTCATGGTGTCGCTCCTTCCGCCACCGCGTCGGCGAGGTGGCTGACGGTCATGCGGGCGGTGAACATGGCCCCGTCGGGGGTGTTGGTCACCGAGATCTCCCCGCCGTGGCGTTCGCAGACCAGGCGGGTCAGGGCCAGGCCGATGCCGCGTTCGCCCTCCCGCGCGGCCTTGGTGGTGAAGCCGTGGGAGAAGACCTCACGGGCGAGTTCGGGGGCCACGCCGGGGCCCGAGTCGCGGACGACGATCTCCACACTGGAGGCGTCCTGGCGCAGTTCCACCTCGACCCAGGCCTCGTGGCCGTCGGGCACGGTCGTGGTGGCGGCCGCGTCCACGGCGTTGTCGACGAGGTTGCCGACGACGGTCGCCACGTCGGCGGCGTCCTCGGGCGCGAGCCGGTCGAGCGCGGTGCTCTCCGAGACGCGCAGGATCACCCGGCGTTCGGCGGCGAGGGAGGTCTTCGCCATGAGCAGCGCGGCCACGGCGGTGTCACGGACGCGGCGGCTGAGGGTGACGTCGAGGGAGTGGCGGTGGCGACTCAGCGCGCGGATGTAGTGGACGACCTCGTCCTGCTCGCCGATCTGGATGAGTCCGGAGATGGTGTGCAGCTGGTTGGCGAACTCATGGGCCTGGGCCCGCAGCAGTTCGGCGGAGCTGCGGAAGGAGCCGATCTCGCGTTCGAGCCGGGCCAGCTCGGTGCGGTCCCGCAGCGTGGTGACGGAGCCGAGGTGGCGCCCGTCCTTGGTGACGGTCATCCGGTTCATCACCAGCACCCGGCCCCGGCGGACGACGACCTCGTCACGCCGGTCGGCCGGGGCGTCACCACCGCCACGGCCCTCCTCACCCCCCTCACGAGCCCCGGACGCGCCCCCACCGGCGCTCGTCCCTCCCTCGCGGACGCCGGCCCCCGCCTCCTGCGCTCCCACCAGGACGTCCCGCAGGCGTCCCTCCACGCCGAGGTCGGCCAGACTCTTGCCGACGCAGTCCTCGGGCAGGTCGAGCAGGCGCCGGCCCATGTCGTTGGCGAGGGTGAGCCGGTGCTGGGGGTCGAGGGCGATCACCCCCTCGGCGATGCCGTAGAGCATGGCCTCGCGGTGTTCGGCGAGGCCGGCGATCTCCTGGGGCTCCAGGCCGAGGGTCTGCCGTTTGACGCGCCGGGCCAGCAGCCAGGAGCCGGCGAGACCGAGGCCGCTGGCGATGCCGAGGTAGGCGAGGAGGTAGGAGGAGGCGCCGCCGAGGCGCTGCCACACGGTCGGAGCGGCCTCGCCGATCATCACCGTGCCCAGCAGCCGGCCCAGGTCGTCGTCGACCGTCGCGCCGAGCACGGGGACCTGGGCGACCAGTTCGCGGCTGCCGTCGAAGGTCAGCGGGCCGGACCAGCCGCGGCCGGCGACCGCGCCCTCGCCGGCGGGCATCGCCCGGCCGATCACGGTCGGGTCGGTGGAGCTGACGATGCGGCCGTCGGCGTCCGCGACGGTGACGGAGGTGACCCCCGACTGGGTCTGGACGGAACTCACCAGGGGCGCCAGCGCCTCGTGCGCGACGGGCCGGGCGAGCCGGTCGCGGACCAGGGGGTTGGCGGCGAGCTGCTCGGCGAGCGCGGTGACACGACGGCCCTCGACCCGGTTGAAGGTGGCCGCCGACTGCGTGAGCGAGACCCCGGCGACCGCCAGCAGCACCACCACGACGATGGCGAGCTGGAGGACCAGCATCTCGCCTGCGAGGCTATGGCGGCGGAACACCACGACGGACTCTTCTCTCGTGCCGACACGATGTCAGGCGGCTCGGGCGCCGGCTTGTGCGGTGGGTCGCACAATCATGGCGCCCGGTCCCGATCCGGGAAAGAGAGGTGCGCGGGACGTGCTCATACGGTGACAGGGGCCGTGACCACTACGACCACAACGTCCGTTGTTTGCGCAACGGAGTCGGCACCGCCCCACACGGGCACGATGTGGCCCAGATCACCTTCCCCCCTCGACCCGACCGACAGGTGGTGGCTCTCGTGCGGCTGCGCACCCCCCTCGCCCTGCTCGGGGCGGCCGCTCTCGTGCTCGTGGGACCACCGCTGCTGACGACCGGCAGCGGCGGCGAGACCGGCACCCAGATCCCCGGACTGCGCTTCATGGTCCCGAACACACCCGGCGGCGGCTACGACATCACGGCCCGCACGGCCGCGAAGAACGCCGAGGACGCCGGGCTCACCCACAACATCGAGGTGTTCAACCTGCCCGGAGCCGGCGGCACGGTCGGTCTGAGCCGGCTGGTCGGCGAGCACGGCAACGGCAGGCTGGCGATGTCGATGGGCCTCGGCGTCGTGGGCGCCGTCCGCTCCAACGACGCTCCGAGGACCCTCGCCGACACCACGCCGATCGCCCGCCTCACCGAGGAGCAGGACGTCGTGGTGGTCGCGAAGGACTCGCCGTACAAGACGATCGACGAGCTGATCGGGGCGTGGAAGGAGGACCCCGGGAAGCTGCCGGTGGGCGGCGGGTCGGCCCCGGGCGGGCCGGACCATCTGGCGCCGATGCTGATGGCGCGGGCCGCCGGGATCGCCCCGAAGGACGTCAACTACATCCCCTTCGACGGCGGCGGCGAGCTCCTCGCCTCCATCCTCGGCAGCAAGGTCGCCTTCGGGGTGTCCGGCGTCGGCGAGTACCTGGACCAGATCAAGGCGGGCGAGCTGCGGCTGCTCGCGGTGACGGGGCCGAAGCGGGTGGCCGGGCTGGACGCCCCGACCCTCCAGGAGGCGGGCTACGACGTGAACTTCACCAACTGGCGCGGCATCGTCGCCCCGCCCGGCCTCACCGAGGCCCAGCGCGACAAACTCACCCGGCTGATCGAGGAGCTGCACGACTCACCGCAGTGGCGAAAGTCCTTGAAGCGACACGGCTGGGACGACGCGTTCCTGACCGGCGACGCGTTCGGCGCGTTCCTGGAGGCCCAGGACAAGCGCGTGGTGTCGGTGCTGAAGGAGCTGGGGCTGTGACCACGGACACGGACACCACCGGCACTCCCCCGCCCCCCGCCGCCGAGCGCCGTTCCTGGCTGCGCGACCACTCCGAGCTGGGCGTCTGCGTCCTGCTGCTGGCCCTCGGCATCCTGGTCCTGACCGACGCGCTGACCATGGACGTCGACCTCACGCAACGCGGTCCCGTCGGCCCGAGGACCGTGCCGGTCGTGGTCGGCGCCGGGCTGCTGCTGATCGCCGCGCTGCTCGCCGTGGACGTGCTGCGCGGCGGCCGGGGCCAGGCGGAGGGCGGCGAGGACATCGACCTGTCCGAGCCCGCCGACTGGCGCACGGTGCTGCTGCTGGCCGGGGTGTTCCTCGGCGCGGCCGTCCTCATAGAACCGCTCGGCTTCCCCGTCGCGGGCGCCCTGCTCTTCTGGGGCGCGGCCTACGCGCTCGGCAGCCGGCATCCGGACCGCGACCCGCTGATCGCGGCCGTCGTCTCCCTGGTCACCTACGCCGTGTTCGACAGCCTGCTCGGGGTGCCGCTGCCGGGCGGCCCGCTGATGGGAGTGCTCTGACATGGATGCCTTCAACTCCCTCCTCGACGGCTTCGGCACGGCCCTGACGCCGGTCAACATCCTGTGGGCCGCGGTCGGTGTGCTGCTGGGCACGGCGATCGGTGTGCTGCCCGGTATCGGGCCCGCCATGGCGGTCGCGCTGCTGCTGCCGGTGACCTACGGGCTGAACCCGGTGGGCGCGTTCATCATGTTCGCGGGCATCTACTACGGCGCGATGTTCGGCGGCTCGACGACCTCGATCCTCCTCAACACCCCCGGGGAGAGCGCGGCCGTGGTCGCGGCCATGGAGGGCAACCCGATGGCCAGGGCGGGGCGCGGCGCGCAGGCACTGGCGGCCGCCGCCGTCGGGCACTTCACCGGCGGCATGGTCGGCACGGTCCTGCTGGTGGCCCTCGCGCCGACGGTCGCCGACCTGGCCGTGGACATCGGTGCCCCGGACTACTTCGCGATCATGGTGCTGGCGTTCATCGCCGTGACGTCCGTCCTCGGCTCCTCCCGTATCCGGGGGCTCGCCTCCCTGCTGATCGGTCTGACCATCGGTCTGGTGGGGCTGGACCAGATGACCGGCCAAGAGCGCCTGACCTTCGGCTCCCTCCAGCTCGCCGACGGCGTGGACGTGGTGATCGTCGCGGTCGGGCTCTTCGCCATCGGGGAGGCCCTGTGGGTGGCCGCGCATCTGCGGCGCAGCCCGCCGGAGCCGATCCCGGTGGGCCTGCCGTGGCTGGGCCGTTCCGATGTGAAACGGAGCTGGAAGTCCTGGGCGCGGGGCCCGTTCATCGGCTTCCCGTTCGGCGCGATCCCGGCGGGCGGCGCCGAGATCCCCACCTTCCTGTCGTACGTCACCGAGAAGCGGCTGTCGAAACACAAGGACGAGTGGGGCAAGGGGGCCATCGAGGGGGTGGCGGGGCCGGAGTCGGCCGCCTCGGCCTCGGCGGCGGGCACCCTCGTGTCCATGCTGACCCTGGGCCTGCCCACGACGGCGGTCGCGGCGGTCATGCTGGCCGCCTTCCAGCAGTACGGCATCCAGCCGGGCCCCCTGCTCTTCGAACGCGAGCCGGACCTCGTGTGGGGCCTGATCGCCTCGCTGTTCGTCGGCATGGTGCTGCTGCTCGCGCTCAACCTGCCGCTGGCCCCGCTGTGGGCGAAGCTGCTGCGCATCCCGCGTCCGTACCTCTACGCGGGCATCCTGTTCTTCGCGGCGGTCGGCGCGTACGCGGTCGGCGGCGAGGTGATCGACCTGGTGATCCTGCTGGTCATCGGCCTGATCGGGTTCGGCATGCGCCGCTACGGCCTGCCGGTGCTGCCCGCCGTCATCGGTGTCATCCTCGGCCCGGGCGCCGAGCAGCAGCTGCGGCGGGCCCTGCAGATCAGCGACGGCAGCGTCACCGGCCTGGTGAACACGCCGTTCTCGGTCACGGTGTACGCGATCATCGCGGTACTGCTGGCCTGGCCGCTGCTGAAGCGGCTGCTCACCGGCGTCCGGGACCGGGACCGCACGCCCGCCCGGACCGGGTGACCTCCGGACCGGCCTGCCCCCGGGGCGGGGCTCAGCCCGCGGCGCCCCGCTCGGCCTCCTCGTGCAGGAACGCGCTGATCTGCCCGGCGATGCCCTCCCGGCCCGCACCGGCGGCCTGGTCGAGGAGGTCCTCGTCGACGCCGATTCCGCCGGACCACAGGTACCGCTCGGTCCACTCCTCGTCGACCCGCAGCTGGACCTGGATGTCGAACTGGGTGAGGTGGCCCTCGGGAGCCGCCGCGTACAGCACGGAGGTGGCGCGGCGCAGCGGGTAGAGGTCGAAGCCCTCGATGAACCGGGAGTTGCGCCAGTCGAGGAAGGCGCTCTCGCCGTCGGGGCCGGTGCGGATGTCGAGCTGGCCGTCCTCCAGGTGGAGGCCGACGTGTTCGGCGCCCCGGTTCTCCACCGTGACCCGGAAACGGAAGTACGCCAGGCCCTCGGCGGCGTCGTCGCGCCCCCGTGGGGGTTCGGCGCACTCCGCCTGGTGGACGCGCACGCGCAGGCCGGCCAGGTCGCCCTCGTACTCCTGCCAGTCCCCGATCACATTGGGCTCGCGCACCGTCCACCTCTCCACATCGGCGGGACATCTCCCGCGTTCGCGCGCACCACAGTGCCATACCCGTCCGACGTCCCGTCGCGGGGCATCACCGCCGGTCAGAGGTGATCAAGCCGTGTGCAGCGACGATTGCCGGGAGGGTGCCGACAGGCAGGTTCCGTACGTGCCGCACATCACGTCCACGGTCCACCGTGCGGATGGACGGGAGCCGAGTTGCCGATTCCCCGCGCGCGAGGCCGAGGCCGTACGCTACGTTCGATCACCGCCGGTTGGCGCACCGCTCGGCGAGGTCGCGTGCAGGGAAGGTTCTGAGCGTCGCATGGGCAACTTCGGTATTGCTCCACCGACGGGACCGGTCATGACCGGAGGGCTGGCCGATCCGCTGTTCGAGACGGCGTACCGTGATCCCGCTCTGCCGCAGATCGCGCGCCGCGATCCCGCCTTCCCGGGCACCTGGACCCGGGTCAGCGCGGCCGAGACACGGGACGAAGTGGCCGACCTGGCCAAGGGGTTGATCGCGTCCGGGATCCGGCCGGGCAACCGGGTCGCCGTGATGGCCCGCACCCGGTACGAGTGGACGCTGCTCGCCGTCGCGCTGTGGGCCGTGGGCGCCGAGATCGTGCCGGTCTGTCCGACGTCGTCGCGCGACCAGATCGAGTGGATCCTGCGGGACGCGGCCTGTGTGGGCGTGGTCGTCGAGGACGAGCTGGGCGTGATGACGGTCGGCTCGGTGTGCGCCAAGCTCCCCCTGCTGCGCTACGTCTGGCAGTTGGACACCGACTGTCTGCCGCAGCTCGTCGAGGCGGGCCGGGACGTGCCGGACGCGACGGTGGACTCGCTGCGCCGCATCGTCATGCCGGACTCCACGGCGGTGATCGCGTACACGTCCGGCACGACCGGCCGCCCCCGGGGCTGCGCGCTCTCCCACCGCAGCCTGGCCAGCCCCTGCGACACACTGCTCGCCGGCTGGCGGCAGACGGCCGCCCCGCCGGGCGAACAGCCGGCGATCCTGGCGTTCCTGCCGTTCTCGCACGTCTACGGCCTGATGATCCAGGGGATGTGTCTGCGCGGCGGGCTGCTTCTCGCGCACGAACCGGAGCCGACCGAGGAGGCGCTGTCCGACGCGCTGCGGTCCTTCCGGCCGACCTTCCTCTTCGGTGTGCCCTATCTCTTCGAGAAGATCTACAAGAACTTCCTGCGCAAGGCCCAACAGGCCGGCCGGGGGCCCCTGTTCGAGCGCGCGGTGCGCACGGCCCAGGACTACGCCCTCGCCGCCGAGCGGCAGCGGCTGGGCACCGGCGCCGGCCCCGCCATGGACCTGAAGCTGCAACACGCGTTCTACGAGAAGACGGTGTACCGCAAGCTGCGCGGGGCCCTCGGCGGCCGGGTGCGCGGCGGCTGCTCCGGCGGCTCCCCCCTCAACCGCGACCTCACGCTCTTCTACGCCGGCATCGGCATCCTCGTCCACGACGGGTACGGCCTCACCGAGACCGCCGGCGGCATCACGGCCCAGCCGGTGGGCCGGGAGAAGTTCGGCACCGTGGGCCGTCCGCTGCCGGGCACGGAGATCCGGGTGGCCCGGGACGGGGAGATCCTGGTCAACGGCCCTTCCGTGTTCCAGGGTTACGTCAACGACGAGGCGGGCACGCGGGCCGCGCTGCAGGACGGCTGGCTGGCCACGGGGGACATCGGGCGGCTGGACAACGAGGGGTATCTGTCGATCACGGGCCGCAAGAAGGAGATCATCATCACCAGCGGGGGCAAGGGCGTGGCCCCGGCGCCGCTGGAGGAGCAGCTGCGGATGCATCCGCTGATCCACCAGGCTGTGGTCGTGGGCGACAACCGGCCCTGCGTGGGCGCCCTGCTCACGCTGGACCCGGAGTTCCTCGCGCACTGGCGGGGCTCGCTGTCCGCGCCCGGTGAACTGCTGGGCCGGGAGGCGCGGGAGGAGAACGCGCTGCGCCAGGAGGTGCTGCGGGCGATCGCGGCGGCCAACAGCACGGTCTCGCGCCCGGAGTCGATCCGTGTGTACCGCATCCTGCCCGAGCCCTTCGACCTCGCCAACGGCCTGCTCACCCCGTCGATGAAGCTGCGCCGGGACGCCATCGTGCGGCGGTACGAGGCGGAGATCGAGGCGATGTACGCGACCTCGGCGCGAGCCGTCCGCCGTAGCGTGCCGGAGGAGACCGGCGGCTGGGACGACTCGGACTCCGACGACGTCTTCCGCCGCATGCGGCACTGACGAATCGAACGACCCGCGCGGGACGCGCGAGAAGAACGGCCGAGAAGCCGGCCGAGAGACCGTATGGAACACAGGGGGATCATCGATGGCGCGTATGGGTCCGAGAAAGCTGCTGACCACGGTGGTGGCGTTGGGCGGAGGGGCATTTCTGTTCGGCGCGGCGGTGCTGCGGCTGGAGACACAACTGAACGGTGTCGCGGGGCAGTTCGTGGTCTCAGGGTGCGAGGTGTCCGAGTCGCGCGGCGACGACGAGTGGCAGTGCAGGGGCTCCTTCCGGGCCGACGACGACTCGTTCCGCATCCCCGAGGTCGAGGTGGACACCACGTTCGCCACCAGGCCCACCGGCCTGGTGCCGGTCTACGTGGACGACACGTCCTCGACCACGGCCGTCGAGCGGGACAACGGCGTCTGGCTGTACCCGGGCGCCACCGGGCTGGTGTGCCTGGCCGTGGGCGGCTGGAACGTCCGGTCCGCGCTCAGGCGGCCGAAGGAGGAGCCGGCGGCTCCGGCTCCCGCCTGACCGCCTGACCGCCTGACCGTAAGACCGCCTGACCGTGGGACCGCCCGACCACGGATCGGGCGGTTGTTGACGAAACGGTCCTCGGGATGCGGAGATGCTCCGGGCGACAGCGGGAAACCGCTTCCCCGCGAGCACTCCGCACCACCGTGAGACGAAGGCTGAGGACCAGGACCCATGGCACTGCAGATCAGCGCCACCAATCCGGAACACCCCGCGCTGCTGCTCGAACTGCCGTGGCACGTGCCGCTGGAGGAGTGGCCCGAGCACCATCTCGTGCCGCTGCCCCGCGGTATCTCCCGGCACGTCGTGCGCTACGCCCGGGCCGGTGACGAGGTCGTCGCCGTGAAGGAACTGGCCGAGCGGCCCGCCCTGCGCGAGTACGAGCTGCTGCGTGATCTGGACCGGCTCGGCATCCCGGCCGTGGACGCCCTCGGCGTGGTCACCGGCCGGCTCGACGACGCGGGCGATCCCCTGGAATCCGTGCTGATCACCCGGCACCTCGGCGGCTCGATGCCGTACCGCTCGATGTTCGAGACGACCATGCGTCCGGCCACCATGCACCGTCTGATGGACGCCCTCGCGGTCCTGCTGGTGCGCCTGCACCTCACCGGGTTCGCGTGGGGCGACTGCTCGCTGTCCAATACGCTGTTCCGGCGGGACGCGGGCGCGTACGCCGCCTATCTGGTGGACGCCGAGACGGGCGACCTGCACGCGCGGCTCAGCTCCGGGCAGCGCGAGTACGACCTCGATCTCGCCCGGGTGAACATCAGCGGCGAACTGCTGGACCTGGAGGCGTCCGGGGCGCTGCACCCCTCGGTGGACCCCATCGAGTTCGGCAACGAGATCTGCTCCCGCTATCACGGGCTGTGGGAGGAGCTGACGCGCCGGTCGGTGTACCCGGCCGGGAAGTACCACTACATCGAGCGCCGGATCCGCCGTCTCAACGAACTCGGTTTCGACGTCGCCGAGATGCAGATCGAGCACGCCGACAACGGCGACACGGTGACCTTCGTGCCCAAGGTCGTCGACGCGGGCCATCACCAGCGGCAGCTGCTGCGGCTCACCGGTCTCGACACCGAGGAGAACCAGGCCCGGCGGCTCCTGAACGACCTGGAGAGCTGGATGGCCACCCAGGACGACTACGCCCCGGGCGACCCCCTCGGCGCCCGCCCCGAGGTGCTGGCCCACCGCTGGGTGCGCGAGGTGTTCCGCCCGACCGTGCGGGCCGTCCCGCTCGAACTGCGCGGCTCGATGGACCCGGCGGAGATCTACCACCAGCTCCTCGAACACCGCTGGTACCTGTCCGAGCGGGCCCAGCACGACATCGGCCTGGACACGGCGGTGAAGGACTACATCGACAACGTCCTGCCGAGGACCCTGGCGCTGCTTCCGCCACCGGCGGAGGACGTCACCCCCATGTGAGCCGCCGGGCGGCCGGCACCGCCGACCGCCCTCACCTGTGCGGGACGACGGCCACCGGGCAGTGCGCGTGGTGCAGGACGCCGTGGGTGACCGAGCCGAGCCGGGCACCGACGGCCGTACGGCGGGCGCGGCGCCCGACCACCATCAGCTGGGCCCGCTGCGCCACGGACAGCAGCACCTGCCCGGCGCTGCCGATCTCGACGTGCTCGGTGACGGGCACCTCGGGGAACCTCCCGCGCCACGGCTCCAACGCGGCGGCCAGCGCCTTCTTCTCGTACGGCTCCATACCGCCGGCCTCGTCGAGGAGCCTCAGCGAGCTGGGGCTGTACGCGTACAGCGGCGGCAGCGCCCACGCCCGGACCGCGCGCAGGGACGCCCCGCGGGCCGCCGCCGTCTCGAAGGCGAACCGCAGGACGTCGGCGCTGTCCTCCGGCGTGCCCTGCTGGCCCACGACGACCTCACGCCCGGCGGCCTCGCCCGCCGGGCTGTCCGCGGCGCGGACGAGTACGACGGGACGCGGCGACTCGACGATCACCTGCTGTCCGACGGAGCCCAGCAGGAAGCCGATCACCGCGCCGTGCCCGCGCGAGCCGAGCACCAGCGTCTCGGCCTGCCCGGCGGCGCCGACCAGGGTCTCGACCGGCGGGCCCTCCAGCAGGTCCGTCGTCACCGCCAGCTCCGGGTGCCGCTCGGAGACGCTTCGCGCCGCCTGCGCGAGCGCCTCCCCGGCCCACTGTGCCTGTCCGTCCCGGTCCACGGCGACCGCCTCGTGCGGCTCCCACTGCCACGCGTGCACCACCCGCAGCGCCAGGCCCCGGCGTACGGCCTCCCGGCTGGCCCAGGCCAGGGCGGCCAGGCTCTCGGGCGTGCCGTCCACTGCGGCGGTGATCGGGCGCGTCGTCATCGGCCACCTCTCTGTCCTCACATCGCTGACGGGCCCAGTCTTCACTACGCTCGCCGTATGGCCTTGGAGTGGGAGCAGTTGGTGGTGGACGCGGCCGATCCGGCGGCCCTCGGACGCTGGTGGGCGCAGGCGCTCGGCTGGGTCGTCGTCGACGACTCCCCCGAGGAGTACGAGATCCGTCCGGCCCCGGATCGCCTTCCCGGTCTCCTGTTCGGACTCGATCCCGGGCCCAAGACCGGCAAGAACCGGCTGCACCTCGACTTCCGCCCCGACGACCAGGCGGCGGAGGTCGCCCGCCTCCTCGCCCTCGGGGCCCGGCACGCGGACATCGGGCAGAGCGGTGACGAGCCGTGGGTGGTGCTCGCGGACCCGGAGGGCAACGAGTTCTGCGTACTGGCCCCACGCAGAAGCTGAACCCCCCGCGACGGCCCCGGCCTGCGGCTCCGCGGAAATTGAGCGAACCCGGACGGTCGAACATACGATGGGCCCATTGGCTCGGGGTGGAGGCGTATGACTCAGGCGGTCGGTCCGGCGCGGAACGTGATCCTCACGGTGGATGACGATCCCGGGGTGTCCCGTGCGGTGGCACGGGACCTGCGGCGCAGGTACGGCGAGTCGTACCGGATCGTGCGGGCGGAGTCCGGGCAGTCGGCGCTGGAGGCCCTGCGGGAGCTGAAGCTGCGCGGGGACCAGGTGGCGGTGATCCTGGCCGACTACCGGATGCCGGAGATGAACGGCATCGAGTTCCTGGAACAGGCGCTGGACGTCTATCCGGGCGCCCGGCGCGTCCTGCTGACCGCGTACGCCGACACCGGCGCGGCGATCGACGCGATCAACGTCATCGACCTCGACCACTACCTGCTGAAGCCGTGGGACCCGCCGGAGGAGAAGCTCTACCCGGTCCTGGACGACCTGCTGCAGGCCTGGCGGGCCGCCGACCGCACCTGTGTGGGCACCACGAAGGTGGTCGGGCACCGGTGGTCGGCGCGGTCGTCCGGCGTACGCGAGTTCCTGGCGCGCAACCAGGTGCCCTACCGCTGGTTCTCGTCGGACGAGCCGGAGGGGCGACGGCTGCTCGCGGCGGCCGGCGCGGACGGCGCGCGGCTGCCGCTGGTCGTCACCCCGGACGGCACACCGCTGGTCGCGCCGGAGGACCCGGAGCTGGCGGAGAAGGTGGGGCTGGCGACCACACCGGCCCAGGAGTTCTACGACCTGGTCGTCATCGGCGGCGGGCCCGCCGGGCTCGGCGCGGCCGTGTACGGGGCCTCGGAGGGGCTGCGGACCCTGCTCGTGGAGCGATCGGCCACGGGCGGGCAGGCCGGGCAGAGTTCACGCATCGAGAACTACCTGGGCTTCCCCGACGGGGTGTCCGGCGGGCAGCTCACCGGCCGCGCCCGGCGCCAGGCCACCAAGTTCGGGGCGGAGATCCTCACCGCCCGCGAGGTGAGCGGCCTGGAGGTGAACGGGGCGGCCCGGACCGTCCGGTTCTCCGACGGTTCGACGGTCGCCGCGCACAGCGTGATCCTGGCGACCGGCGTGTCGTACCGCCAGCTCGCCGCGCCGGGCTGCGCGGACCTCACCGGCTGCGGGGTGTTCTACGGCTCCGCGCTCACCGAGGCGGCCGGCTGCCAGGGGCACGACGTGTACATCGTGGGCGGCGCCAACTCGGCCGGACAGGCCGCGATGTACCTGGCGCGCGGCGCCAAGTCCGTCACCCTGCTCGTACGCGGCGAGTCGCTCACCGCGTCCATGTCGCACTATCTGATCCAGCAGCTCGGGGAGGCGCCGAACATCTTCGTGCGCCCCGGCACGGTGGTCGAGGCCGCGCACGGCACGAACCAGCTGGAGCAGTTGACGCTCAGGGACCTGGCGAGCGGGCGTGAGGAACTCGTCGACGCGCAGTGGCTGTTCGTGTTCATCGGCGCCGAGCCGCACACCGACTGGCTGGAGGGGACCGTGCTTCGAGACGAGCGCGGGTTCATCGTGGCCGGGCCCGACATGACCGCCGACGGGGGTCCGCCGCCGGGCTGGGAGCTGGACCGGCCGCCGTACCACCTGGAGACCAATGTGCCCGGCGTGTTCGTCGCCGGGGACGCACGGTCGGAGTCCGCGAAGCGGGTCGCGTCCGCCGTGGGAGAGGGAGCGATGGCCGTGATGCTGGTGCACAGGTATCTGGAGCAGTCATGACAGCCGGACGGACGTCGTCGTGAGCGGGCAGCCGTCGCCGTGCGACCGGGCCGAGCTGGGCAGGCTGTTCCTCTTCGAGAAGCTGGACGACGGGCAGTTGGACCGGCTGTGCCGTGAGGGCCGCGTGGAGCGGTTCGAGCCCGGTCCTGTCTACCGGGAGGGCGAACCGGCCACCTGCTTCTTCGTGCTCCTGGAGGGCACGGTGGTGATGTCCCGGCAGGTCGGCGAGGACGACGTGGAGATCAGCCGCAGCTCCCAGGTCGGCGTGTACGCGGGCGCCTTCCAGGCGTATCTCGGCGACCAGGCGGATCAGGCCCGCTACAAGGGTTCGATGCGGGTCACGGTCCCCTCACGGTTCTTCGTCCTGCCCGCGGACTCGTTCGCCCAGATCATGCGCGACTGGTTCCCGATGGCCGTCCACCTGCTGGAGGGCCTGTTCTTCGGCCAGCAGAACACTCAGCGGACCATCAACCAGCGCGAACGCCTGCTGGCGCTCGGCTCGCTCTCGGCCGGGCTCACGCATGAGCTGAACAACCCCGCCGCCGCGGCGGTACGGGCCACCTCCGCGCTGCGGGAGCGGGTGGCCGGGATGCGGCACAAGCTCGGGGTCATCGCCGCCGGGCCGTACAAGCGGGCCATGCTGGAGTCCCTGGTCGACCTGCAGGAGCGGACCGCCGAGCAGGTGGCCAAGGCGAGCCCGCTCAGTCCGCTGGAGGCCTCCGACCGGGAGGACGAGATGTCGGACTGGTTCGACGACCACGGCATCGCGGGCGGCTGGCAGCTCGCGCCGAACTTCGTCCAGGCCGGACTCGACACCGCGTGGCTGGACCAGGTCGCGGCCGCCGTGGACGAGTGCACCCTCGAAGGCGCGGTCCGCTGGCTCAACTACACGGTCGAGACCGAGCTGTTGATGAACGAGATCGAGGACTCCACGACGCGTATCACCCAGCTCGTGGACGCGGCGAAGCAGTACTCGCAGCTCGACCGGGCGCCCTACCAGAACGCCGACGTCCACGAACTCCTCGACAGCACCCTGCTGATGCTGTCCCGGAAGATCGGCGAGCGGATCGAGGTGGTGAAGGAGTACGACCGCACGCTGCCGCGCATCCCCGCCTACCCCGGTGAGCTGAACCAGGTGTGGACGAACCTGATCGACAACGCGGTCTCCGCGATCAACGAGACGGGCGGCGCGGGCACGCTGACGGTACGCACGGCGCTCGACCACCGGGACCAGGTGCTGGTGGAGTTCCGTGACACCGGTCCCGGCATCCCGGCGGAGATCAAGGGCCGTATCTTCGACCCGTTCTTCACCACCAAACCGGTCGGGCAGGGGACCGGGCTCGGCCTCGACATCTCCTGGCGCATCGTCGTCAACAAGCACCACGGCCACATCGAGGTCCGGTCCCGGCCGGGCGAGACCCTCTTCCAGGTGTTCCTGCCACTGACGGCGCCGGCGGCGGACCTGGACCTCACCCTCGCCGACGACCCCGCCGACGGCTTGCCCCACGACCCCGACCTGCCCGAGGAGACCCGATGACGACGCCCGCCGGAATCGACCCCGACGTGCCGCCGAGCGGCGAGGGCTGCGTGGAGTGCGAGGCGGTCGGGGGCTGGTGGTTCCACCTTCGGCGCTGTGCGCAGTGCGGGCACGTCGGCTGCTGCGACTCCTCGCCCTCGCAGCACGCGACGGCGCACGCGAGTGGCGCCGGGCATCCCTTCGTGCGGAGCTTCGAGCCCGGGGAGTCCTGGTTCTGGAACTACGAGACCTCCGAGATGTACGAGTCGGGGCCCGACCTCGCCCCGCCGCTCAGCCATCCCGCTGAGCAGCCGGTGCCGGGCCCTGCCGGGCGGGTGCCGGACGACTGGGCGGCCCGGCTGCGGTGAGGTGGTGCGAGGGGGGTGGTGGGGTTGTCGGGGCTGTCCTGCGGGTGCGGCCCGGTGGGGCTTCTCGCGCAGTTCCCCGCGCCCCTGAGAAGCCGGGGCTGCGCCCCATGCCTCTCAGACCCGCAGGACCGTGGCTCCTCGCCCGCAGGACCGTTGCCGCCCGCAAAACCGTTGCTTCTCGCCCGCAGGACCGTGGTCTTCCAGGCCCGCAGGGCCCGGGCTTCCAGGGGCGCGGGGAACTGCGCGAGAAGCCGCACCGGAGCCGCAGACGCAAGACAGCCCCGGCCACCCTGCCACCCTGGTCTTTCCGGCCCGCAGGGCCTGGGCCTCCAGGGGCGCGGGGAACTGCGCGAGAAGCCCCACCGGAGCCGCAGACGCAAGACAGCCCCGGCCACCCTGCCACCCTGGTCTTTCCGGCCCGCAGGGCCTGGGCTTCCAGGGGCGCGGGGAACTGCGCGAGAAGCCGCACCGGGCCGCAGATGACCGCACCACCGAACGGAGTGCCACCGTGTTGATCGGGATCGACGAGATCAAGGAAGCCGCCGCGAGCATCGCCGGCCATGTCGTGCGGACGCCGACCGTCCCGAGCCCGGGGCTGTCCGAGCTGCTCGGTGTCCCCGTGACCACGAAGCTGGAGCTGCTGCAGCGGACCGGCTCGTTCAAGGCGCGCGGCGCCACGGCGAAGCTGCTGGCGCTGACGCCCGCCGAGCGGGCGGCCGGCGTCGTCGCGGTCAGCGGCGGCAACCACGGCATCGCCCTGGCGCACATGGCCGCCGCGCTGCACACCAAGGCCACGGTCGTGATGTCCCGGTCCGCGCCCCGGCGCGCCATCGACCGCGTCGAGGCGGCCGGCGCCTCGCTGCGGCTCACGGACGGCATGGCGGAGGCGTTCGCGCTGACCGAGCGGCTGCGCTCGGAGGGCCTCACCCTCGTCCACCCCTTCGACGACCCGATGGTGATCGCCGGGCAGGGCACCGTCGGCCTGGAGTTCGCCGCGGACACCGAGGGGGCGGACAGCCCCGGCGCGCTCACCGACGTACTCGTGAGCATCGGCGGTGGCGGCCTGATCGCCGGTGTCGCGGCGGCCTTCGAGGCCCTGCGTCCCGGCGTCCGTGTCTGGGGCGTGGAGACCGTCGGCGCGACGGCCATGGCCGAGGCCCTCGCGGCCGGCGGACCCGTCACGGTCCCCCTCTCCTCCGTCGTCACCACGCTCAGCGCACCCTCCGTCTCCCGGCTGACCTACGACCATGCGACCGCCCTCGTCGAGGACGTCCTCGTGGTCCCCGACGCGGAGGCGGTACGGGGCGTCCTGGATTTCGCCGAGCACGGCAAGGTGTGGACGGAACCCGCCGCCGGATGCCTGCTGCCCGCGGCCCGGCAGGTGCTGGAGCGGGTCGGCGACGGCGCCCGGCTGGGCCTCGTGGTCTGCGGCGGCAACGCGACCACGGCCGACATCACGGACTGGGCAGGGCGGTTCGGACTGCGGTGACGGGCCGCCCAGGACCGGCATAATGCTCGGATGACCTCCCCCGCCGAGCACGTCCCCGTGGTCGTCGTCGGTGCCGGACCCGCCGGGCTGACCTTGGGCAACATCCTGCGGGCCGCCTCCGTGGACTGTGTGGTGCTGGAGACCGAGAGCCGGGAGTTCATCGAACGGCGGCCCCGGGCCGGGTTCCTGGAGGAGTGGGCGGTACGGGCGCTGGAGCGGCGCGGGCTGGCCGGGCGGCTCGTGGAACGGGCGCCGGTGCACACCGAGTTCGAGTTCCGCTTCGCGGGTGAGCGCCGGCGGTTCCCGTACACGGAGATCACCGGGCACCACCACTACGTGTACCCGCAGCCGTTGCTCGTGACGGACCTGGTCGGGGAGTACGCGGACGTCCGGGGCGGCGACATCCGCTTCGGTGTGCGGGAGGTCGAGTTGCACGACCTCGACGGCGAGCGCCCCTCGGTGTCGTACGTGGACCCGTCGAGCGGTGAACGGCGGCTGCTGGACTGCGAGTTCGTCGCGGGCTGCGACGGCGCGCGCGGTGTCACGCGGACCGCGCTGCCCGCCGGGCACGCCACGGTCGCCCGGCACGACCACGGGGTCGGATGGCTGGCGCTGCTCGCGGAGGCGCCGCCCTCGTCGGACTGCGTGATCCTCGGCGTCCACCCCCGGGGCTTCGCCGGGCACATGGCGCGCGGCCCGGAGGTCACCCGCTACTACCTGGAGGTCCCGGCGGGCGACGATCCGGCGAACTGGCCGGACGAGCGGGTCTGGTCCGAGCTGCACGCCCGGCTGGCGGTGCCCGGCACCCGGCCTCTCACGGAGGGCCCGCTGGTCGAGAAGCGGGTGCTCGACATGCACAACTACGTCACCGAGCCGATGGCGTACGGCCGGCTGTACCTCGCGGGTGACGCGGCGCACCTCGTCGCGCCGATCGCCGCGAAGGGCATGAACCTCGCGCTGCACGACGCCCTGCTCCTCGCGGACGCCCTGATCGCCCGGCTGCGCGAGGGGGACGACAGCGGGCTGCGCGGGTACTCGCAGGCCTGTCTGCGGCGGGTCTGGCACTACCAGGAGTTCTCGCAGTGGCTGGCGGAGCTGCTGCACGGGCCGTCGTCCGGCGACGCGTTCCGGGCGGGTGCCGCCACCGCCCGGCTCCGTCGCGTCCTCGGCTCCCCCGCCGCCGCGTCCAGCTTCGCGGAGCTGTTCATCGGCAAGGACACCGATCACTAGGCACCGATCACCAGGCACGGAACGGACGTTCCTCAGGGGTCGTCGTGGCAGCAGCCGTCCTGGCGCATCAGCCGGCCGACCTCCAGCCAGTCCTCCTCGGTCCCGGCGGCCTTGGCGCGTCGTGCCGTGGGCCGGTACGCGGCCACCAACTCCTCGGTGGTGTGGAGGTGTCCGCCCCGCAGGACCGACACCGTGCGGACGAGGTCGGCGAAGTCCGTGAACGGGTCGCCGTCGACGACGGTCAGGTCGGCGAGCTTGCCCGTGGCGACCGTTCCGAGATGGTCGTCGAGGCCGAACAGCCGGGCAGGGAGCGCGGTCGCGGTGCGCAGGGTCTCGGCCGGGGTGAGTCCGCCGGCGTGCAGGGCGCGCAGGGCGAGGTGGAGGGAGAGGCCGACGGCGACCAGCGGCTGGTCGGTACCGAGGGCGACGACCCCGCCGGCGGCGAGGATCCGCCGGTAGATGCCGGTCTCGGTGCGCAGCGCGGCGAGTTGGGCGGGTGTGGGCGGAACTCCGGCTCCCTGCTGGACGAGGGCGGCGTCCCACGGGGGCATCACGACCGTGACCCGGGGGTCGTCGGCCAGGGACGGGTCCGCTCCCATGAGGGGTGCGGCCGTGAAGGGGGTGGCGATCAGGGAGAAGTCCACGGCCTGTCGGGTGTAGATCTCCACGACGTCCTGGTACGCCTGTCCGCCGGCGGTGACGGCGTGGCCGAACTCGGCGCGCTGGGTGGCCTGCAGATGGGTCGTCAGGTCCTGGCCGAGCTGGACGCCCGGGGAGAGCAGATGACCGCCCGTGCGGACGCCGAGACGGTCGTGGGCGAAGCGGGCCGCCTCGCTCATCACCCAACCGGGCGCCCGTACGTACGTCTTGACGAAGTCCCAGTCGAGCGCGGCGGCCCGTTCCAGTGAGCGGCGCAGGCCCGCCCTCGTCCGGTGGGCGCGTCCCATGCTGTACGCGACCCGTCCGCCGTCGAGGAGTTCCCCGGTGGTGAGCAGCCGGGGCCCGGCGAGCCGGCCGGCGTGCACCTCCTCGCGGATGCGGGCCTGTTCATGGGCGAAGCCGCCGAGGGAGACGGCGGTGGTGACGCCGTAGGTGAGCTGACCGGCGGCCTGGCGGCTGCCGTAGGTGCTCTGCCAGGGGTGGGTGTGGGTGTCCCACAGCCCGGGGAGCACGGTGTGCGCGGAGGCGTCGACACGCCGGAGGGCGGCCGGGCGACTGCCCCGGTGCGGTTCGACGGCGGTGATCCGGCCGTCGCGTACGACGATGTCGACGTCGTCGCGGACCGTCTCGCCGCTGCCGTCCCACAGACGGCCCGCGTGGACGACGGTGTCCGCGGGGGCGGGCCGGGTGCGGTCGAGCGGTACGCGGACGGTGCGCGGACGGTCGCCGGAGACGTCGACGAGGCGCAGGCGGGTGCCCGACTGGTACAGGAGCGTTGTGGAGTCGCCGGACCAGCTGGGGTGGTCGGCGGGTTCGGTGGTGAGGGTGCGGAGCCTGCCGCGCGGGGTGCCGTCCGGGGTCACGGGCAGCAGGCAGAGCGCGGACTCGACGATCACGGCCATCCAGCGGCCGTCGGGCGACCAGACGGGCCCGGAGTCGTACCGGTCGGCGATCGAGGTGTGCGGTGCGACGGTGTGCAGCCGGTCGGCGCCGGTCGTGGCGTCGACGATCCGGACCAGGTTGTAGCCCTCGCGGAAGCGGGCGCCGAGCCGGTTGCGGTCGCACAGCGCGAGGTACCGGCCGTCGGGCGACCAGCTCGGCCTGCCGGGGATGCCGCCTCCGCCGAGCGGCGTGACGAGGACGCGTTCCTCACCGCTCGCCAGGTGCCGTACGACGAGGCGTCCGGCCATGTCGAGGCACGCGAGCCGCTGCCCGTCGGGTGAGAGGGCGGGCATCACCCGGCCGCCGGTGGCGAGGGCGGTCTCCTCGCCGGTGGCCAGATCGTGCCGGTACACGCCGAGGAGGCCGTCGCGGTCGTCGGCGTGGACGAGGGACCGTCCGTCGGGGGCCCAGGAGGGTGCGAGGAGCCAGCGGGTGGGCGGGGACTGCCGCAGCCGCTTCGGCGGGCGTCCGCCCGTGGTGCCCGCCAGCCAGAGCGCGTTGAGGGCGGCGAACGCGACGCTCCGCCCGTCCGGGGAGAGTGCGGGCAGGTGGATGCCTCGTGCGGGCCGCACGCGGGCCTCTCCGAGGTCGTACTCCTTGGTGCGACGGCGCGGCCGGTCCACGGGGAGGGTCCCCTCGAAGGGGATCTCCCGCGGTCGTGCGGGCGCTTCGGGCCGTAGGAGGGTGAACCGGCCGTCCACCGTGAGCAGCAGTTCGCCGTCGGCCGTCCAGCGGGGCGGTACGGGCGCGAGGTCGCCGTCGACCGGGACGGGCTCCCCGGCGACGACGAGCGTGCAGGAGCCGTTCGGGGAGGCGGTGGTGCGCAGGTATGCGAGGCGGCCGTCCGGGGCGAGGGCGGGGGTCATGACCTGCGCGGCCGCGGTTTCGGTGTGCTCGACGGTCACGGGGCCGGTGCCGTCGGCGGCCACGGCGGCGATGGTGCGGGACTCGACGGCCGGGGTCGTGCCGGTGGTGACGACCTCGCCGCGTACGAACAGCAGCCGGGTGCCGTCCGCTGACCAGGTGGGGTCGAAGTCCTCCCAGCCGCCGTCCTGGAGGGGGCCGTCCTGGCCGGTCAGGCCGGTGACGCGGTTGATGTCGCCGGTGCCGAGGTCCAGGACGTGGACGCGGTAGGGGCATCCGCCGACGGGCTCGTCGGGGTCGCCGCCGCGTTCGGAGCAGAAGGCGATGCGGGTGCCGTCGGGCGACCAGGCCGGGGCCCGGTCGTCCCAGGGGCCGTCGGTGCGCCGCTGGAGCTCGGAGCCGTCGGGGCGCACGGTCCAGAGGTGGAAGCCGCCGCCCTGGTAGGCGCAGAACGCAACAAGGTCGCCGTCCGGGGAGTAGGTGGGCCGGTTGGGTTCGAGACCGGCCGGGGTGAGGGGGAGCGCTCTGCCGCCGCCGCGCGGCAGGGACCACAGGCCGCTCTGGATCTCGGCGATCAGGGTGTCACCGGTGGGGGCGAGGGTCGCCGAGCCGTTGGTGGCCCGGGTGAAGGTGAGGGCGAGGCCGGAGGTGCCCGGCCGGGCGGTGCCGGACGCCGCCGCGCCGGTGGTGCCGAGGACCGCGGCCGCCCCCGTGGCCCCGGTGGCGGCGAGGAGGCGGCGGCGGGTCAGGGGCGGGGTGCGGTGACTCTGGTCACGGTCCATGACACCGCACGCTCGCGCACCTCACGGCCCACCGGCAACACCGCCGTTCACGCCATCGGGGATGTCACCCGCGGGTGTGACGGCGGCCGGTGGCACGCGTCGGCGCGACGGCGCCCGGGGCCGGTCGTCGACGGCACGACGGCGCCCGGTGCCACGCGTCGGTGTGACGGCGCCCGGGGGCCGATCATCGGCTCCACAACGGCCCGGCCCGGTCGTCGGCGACGGCGGCACGAAGCCGCCGGGATCGGGCGTCGGTACGACGGCGCGGTGGTCAGTCGTCGGCGTGGCGGCGGCGGATCAAGGTCGGCAGCACGAACCAGCACAGCAGGTACCACAGGAACACGCAGCCCACCAGCCATGGCACGAACTCGTCGTGCGTGGCCACGCGCAGGACCAGCAGCAGCGCGGCCGTCATCGTGGCGAGGAGCAGGACCAGGCCGACGACGGTCAGCCGTGCGGCCCATTGCACGGCGGCGGGCTTGATACGGCGTCCGGCGACGATCCGATGGAAGGAGACGGGCCCGATGAGGGCGCCGGTGGCGGCGGCGCCGAGGACGACGGTCACGATGTAGATCGTCTTCTCGGTCTGCGCCAGCTCGTCGTAGCGCGGGGTGAACACGACAGTGAGCAGGAAGCCGAACAGGATCTGCACACCGGTCTGGGCGACCCGCACCTCCTGGATGAGTTCGCTCCAGCGGCGGTCGGCCCGCTCGTCCTCGGTCTCGTCACGTCCTCGGCCCCGCTCGCCTCTCACCTCGGTCACGCACCCTCCCTGTTCATGTCGATGTTCCCTTTCCTGCATGGCGCCGTTCCCTCGATCACCAAGCACCTGCCTCGCCGTTTCAGTCGCACGAGCGAATCCGGCCGGGTGCGGGCCGCCCCGGCCGGAGCGGCCCGTGAGCCCTCCGATCCGGGCCCGGCTCACACCTTGCGCCAGCGCGCCATGGCGAAGGAGAAGATCCCGAACAGCACGAGCCCGGCCGCGACGCAGGCGAGGAGCGCCGGGCCGACGGGGGTCTCGGCGAAGGAGCGGATGGTGTCGTCGAGGCCCTTGGCCTCGTCCGGTTCGTACTGGATCGCGGCGCGCACCGCGAAGACACCCGCCGTGGCGAACACCAGGCCGCGCGCCACCCCGCCGCCCACGCCGGTCACGTCGACGAGCCGACGGGTCCGCCGGGACATCTCCCCGAGCCGCAGATGCTTGTGGTACGAGCGCATCACGGCCCGGACGCCGATCCACACGCCGGCGGCCATCACGCCGACACCAGCCGCGCCCACCAGCCACTGCCCGCCGGGCAGTTCGAGGGCGCGCGCCGTCACGTCGCGGGACTGCTGGTCGCTGGAACCGCCCCCGCTGCCCACACCGGCGGCGAAGGTCAGCACCGAGTAGGCGACGAAGGCGTAGAAGACGAAGCGCGCGGCGGACGCCAGCCGCTTGGTCACCTTGCGGCCGTCCGGCCCCGCCGCGCCGAACACGGCCTCCGACAGCCGCCACAGCGCCATGCCCACCAGACCGATGCCCAGGGCCCACAGCAGCACGGAACCCAGTGGTTTCTCGGCGATCTCCTCCAACGCGCCCTGTCTGTCGGCCTGTTCCGAGCTGCCGCCGAAGGCGATCTGCAGGGCCAGTGCCCCGACGAGCAGATAGATGACGCCGCGTGCGGTCAGTCCCGCACGCGCCGCGCCCTCCGTCACCGAACCTCGCGCGGCACGCCCGCGCCCCACCCCCAGAGTGGTCATCAGCCGCGCCCCTCCCGCCCCTCGACCCGCAGTTGCAGTTGCACTTCCTGGTCCCCGGCGTCCACACCGACCTGGCGGACGCTGTACGCCTCCTCCAGCGCCTCGCGCAGCAGCCGTACGGCGGGCGGACTGCCCTGCACCTCGACCGTGACGGGCGCGGACGGCGGCTCGGGGGGTGCTCCCGCACCGGAGGGGACGGCGGCGGCGGTGTCGTACATCCCGGTCCACATCGTCGGCCGGCCGGTGCCGGTCTCGTGCGGCGGATCGTCGGCGCGCCGGTCCGACTCGAAGTGGGCGCGCAGACAGGCGAAGACGCGTTCGGCGTCGTCGGCCGAGCAGTCGCAGAGCACGACCTCGACCTGGGACACCGGCAGACTGGGCAGGGTCACGAGCCTTCTCCCTCGTGTGACGACAGGATGCGGGTACCCCGAGTACCCCCATGGTGTGCCCGAAACCGGGTTCTCGCAGGTCGCGCGCGAGGCGCCGGGGGCCGGCGGGCCGTGGGCTATGTTGAGTGCTCGTGGCAGACGAAGGAGGCGCGCGCGTGCCATCGCCGCAGCAGGCACGTGCGCAGGCATCAGCGATCACGTCCGGGCGGACCGCCCCGGAGACCGAGCAGTCGCCCACGTCCCGGCTCAGGGAACTGTTCGACGGCCCCCGGCTCTCCCCAGGACAGCGGCGGATCGCCCAGTACCTGATCGAGCACATCACCGAGGCCGCGTTCCTGTCGATCACGGATCTGGCGGAGCGGGTCGGCGTGAGCCAGCCCTCGGTGACCCGGTTCGCCGCTGCCGTCGGATTCAGCGGGTACCCCGCGCTGCGCGAGCGCCTCCAGGCCATCGCGCTCGCCACCCTCGGCAGCGCCCCGGGCGTCGTCGCCGCGGACCGCAGCAACGAACTGCAGGCCGCCGTGGACGCCGAGATCGAGAACCTGGAGAACCTGCGGCGCGACTTCGCCGACCCCGACCAGGTGATCCGGGTCGGCCGCGCCCTGTCCCGCTCGGCCCCGCTGACCGTCCTCGGGCTCAGGATCTCCGGTGCGCTCGCAGAGTACTTCGCGTACGCCGCCCGCCGTATCCACCCCGACGTCCGGCTGGTGACGAAGGGCGGCACGGTCGCCTACGACGCCCTGCTGCAGTCCCGGGAGGCGGGCGGCACCTGGGTGCTGGCGTTCTCCATGCCCCGGCACGCGCAGGAGACGCTGACCGCGCTGCGCGTCGCCCACGGTGCCGGTCTGAGGGTGGCCCTGGTCACCGACCTGGCGCTCGGCCCGCTCGCGGACGAGGCCGACGCCGTCTTCGCCATCGGCACCGGCTCACGCCTGGTGTTCGACTCCTACGCCGCCCCCGTGATGATGTCCTCCGCCCTGCTGCAGGCCATGACGGACGCCGACCCCGAGCGCACCCAGGCCCGGCTGGAGGCGTACGAGCAGGTCTCGGAGCAGCACCAATTCTTCCTCCGGGACTGATCCCGCCGCTCCCGCCGGGCCGGGCCGCACCGGGCCGGGACGGCAGGGGATTCTTCACCCCGCCCTCTGCATGAATTTTTCCATGCCCTTGCATACTCGGGGGTATATATAAATACTGCTCCCGGATCGTGACCCGGTGGAACGCCGGGTCACGTCGTCCACCCGGGTCCGTCCGCTCCTACCCGCACGGCGCCCCGGGTGAGGCGGCCCCGGCCATCCCCTATGCCGGGGCCGCCCAGACTCCACCACCCGCTGCAACCCCATGGCGTCGACGCAAGACCGGAGTGTTGAACATGGCCCTGACCACCTCGCCCCTCCGCACGGACTGGCCGTGTCAGGTCAAGACACCCGGCAGTTACGACTGGGAGAGGTCCGCGGCCAAGTGGCTGCGCGAGCTGGTGCCGGCCCGGTACGGCAGCTACCCGGCGATGATGCGGCACCCCGTGCTGCTCGCACGCCACGCCCAGATCCAGGTCCAGCACGAGATCCGGGTGGCCCGTACCGCCCTGCAGACCGCCCGCTCCGAGCTGCCCAGCCTCGGTATGTCCGAGTCGGTCATCGAGCACACCATCAAGATGTACGCCGCCGAGGTCATGCAGCTGAACCACATGGCCCGCTCCATCCGGGCCGTCAGCCAGGCCCTCGTGGACCACAACCTCGCCCGCGCCTCGAACTGACCCTGCCCCGCTTCCCGCGCGCCGCGGTACCGGGCGCCTGCTGGGGGAAGACGATGGGAAGGCACAGGCCGGGCGCACCGCCCGGCCCGACTGAGGGGCGGACCGATGGATTCCTGGACATGGGGTGTGATCGCCGCGATCGCCCTGGTCGCGGCCGCCGTCCTCGGCGTGGCCGTCCGGCTGCTGCTGAGGCTGGTGCGCACCCGGCGCGAACTGGACCGGGCCGGGCTCCCCACCGGTCCCAAGTGGGTCTTCTGGGGCGCCGTCCTCTATCTCGTCCTGCCGACCGACCTCGTACCGGACCCGGTGTACCTGGACGACATCGGCGTCCTCCTGCTCGCCCTGCGGACGATGCGCTCCGGCCGCCAGGACGCGCCGGTCGGCGAGGGGCAGGAGGGCACGGGAACCGCCCTGCGGGGGTGAGACGTTGTCGGGCTGACGGTCACTGCGACGGACGGCACCGATGAGCGAACTGGTCCCCGGGGGCAATCTCCCCCTGCCGAGCGGCACCCTGACGATCAGGGTGCCGGGCCCCTTCGACGTGTCCGCCCTCGTCACCGACGACACCGGCAAGGTCCGCGGCGACGCCGACTTCGTCTTCTACAACCAGCCGGCGGCACCGGGCGCCCGGCTGACCGGCCAGACCCTGACGGTGGACCCAGGGGCCCTGCGCCCCGGCGCGACCCGCCTCACCGTCGCGATCAGCCCGGCCGCCCCCGACACGCCGTTGGGCCACCTGCCCGCCCCGACCCTGCTCGTCACCGGGGCCGCCGGCCGCGCGATCGCCCGCTTCACCCCGCCCCGGCCCCGGCGCGAGACCGTACTCCTCCTGGCGGAGCTGTACCGCAGGGGCGCCGACTGGAAGCTGCGAGCCCTGGGCCAGGGCTACGCCGACGGACTGGCCGGGGTGGCGAGGGACTTCGGGGTGGACGTGGTCGAGGAGGCTCCCGCCGCGGCGTCCGGACCCCCGCCCGCGCACACCGCGCGAACGGCTCCGCCGGACCCGCACACGGACGGCTTCCTCGACCTGGTCAACTCCGCCCGGACCGCCGCAGGTTCCCCACCCGTGGTGCTGGACTCCCGGCTCACGGCCGCGGCCCGGGCGCACGCCACCTCGATGGCCGCACAGGGCCGGCTGACCTCCGAGGGCGAGGACGGTGTCTTTCTCCACCAACGCCTCACCGCCACCGGATACACCTATCTGGCCATCGGCGAGCATCTCGTCTCCGGCCCCCGCACCCCCGCCGAGTTCGTGGACCACTGCCGCTCCGACCGGCGAGCCGGGCAGATTCTCCGCGAGCCCGCCTGCACCGAGACCGGTCTCGGCCGGGCCACCGACCCCCGGTCGGGGACGGTGTACTGGACGGCCCTGTGGGCCGAGCCCTTCTCCCCCGCGGGCCTGCGCCGGACGGCCACGGACGTCATCACCCTGACCAACGCCGAACGGGCCGGCGCCGGCCTCCCCCCGCTCTCCCCCGACCCCCTCCTCACGCACGCCGCCCAGGCCCACAGCGCCGACATGGTGGCGCGGGCCTTCTACGCGCACACCTCGCCCGACGGCGGCGAGCCCTGGCACCGCGCGGCGGCGGCCGGATCCACCCACCGGTCCGTCGGGGAGAACATCGCGTGCGGCCAGCGCTCCGCCGCCGAGGTCGTGACCGGCTGGATGTACAGCCCCGGACACCGCGCGAACATCCTCAAACCCGGCTTCACCCATATAGGTGTCGGATTCGTCGGCGGTGGCGCGGCCGGCACGTACTGGACCCAGCTCTTCGGCGGCTGAAACCGACCCGCCGTGGCTGTCCCTCTTTCGAGTCGCTCAACTCGCCCCCGCCTCCGGCTACTTGACTCTCCGTGATCACTGGACTCCAATGCACCCTGTCGATGACGGAGAGCAACAGGAGACGAATCAGATGCTTTCGAGAACGGTGGGCACGGGTGTGGCGACGCTCGGCGCGATCGTCCTGTCCCTCGTGGCGGTCCCCGCCCACGCGGCCCCCCAGGCCGGGCCCGACACGACGGGGCTGCGAAAACTGCTGCGCACGGCGCTGTCGCAAGGGGCGCCGGGCGCGTTCGCGAGGATCGACGACAACGGCACGGTGCACCACCTGGCGGAAGGTGTCGCGGACCGGAGCACCGAGCGGGCCCTCGGCACCGGGGACCGTATCCGCGTGGGCAGCGTCACCAAGACGTTCACGGCGGTGGTCCTGCTGCAGCTGGTCGACGAGGGGAAGGTCGAGCTCGACTCCTCGGTCGACACCTACCTGCCGGGGCTGCTGCCCGACAAGAAGATCACCGTGCGCCATGTGCTCAGCCACCGCAGCGGGCTGTACGACTACGCCAACACCCTCTTCTCCCCCAGCGTGGCGGGCTTCGAGAAGGTCCGCAACAAGGTGTACACCTACCGCCAGCTGATGGACATGTCGCTCGCCGAGCCGCGCACCAACAAGCCGGGCGCGGTCTACGCGTACTCGAACGCCAACTTCGTGGTCGCGGGCATGCTCGTCGAGAAGATCACCAAGAAGCCGGTGGCGACGGCCTACCAGGACCGGATCATCAAGCCGCTGAAGCTGGCCGACACCTTCTACGTCCATCCGAAGAACACGATCCCCGGCAAGTACTCCCGCGGCTACATGACCGCCGACTCCACCGGCCGGAAGATCGACTCGACCCGGCAGACCACGTCGTGGGCGCAGAGCGCGGGCGCCCTGGTGTCCAGTGCCAAGGACCTGAACACGTTCATGTCCGCGCTGGTGCGGGGCAAGCTCACCTCGGCCGCCCAGCTGAAGCAGATGCTGAAGTGGACACCGGTCAACAGCACCCAGGCGTACGGGCTGGGGCTGCGCCGGCGTGATCTGTCGTGCGGGGTCTCGGTGTACGGGCACACGGGAACCGTGCAGGGCTACTACACCTGGGCGTTCACCTCCAAGAGCGGCAAGCGCAGTGTGACCTCGTTCGCCAACACGTCCAACAACGGCCCGGTGTACGCGACGGTGAACAGCACGCTGGAGTCCACGTTCTGCGGCTGAGGGCCGGGCGGCCACCGGCGTCTCAGCCGGCCCGCCTCCGGCGGCGGCCGGGACGCCGGTGCGGGGGCTGCCGCGGCACCGGACCGGAGGGTTTCGGTGCCGGGATGTCCACGCGCCGGGGTTTGTCGCCGTCGAGGGTGACCGGCTCGCCGTGGTGGCGGATGGTCAGGGTGTCGCCGGAGAGCAGTTCGTAGGTGGCGTGCCGGGGTTCGATCCGTACGCGCAGACAGGTGTCGAGCAGGCCGACGTGGAAGGCGAGCCCGCTCAGGCGCTCGGGGAGGCGGGGCGCGAAGCTCACGGTCGTGCCGTGCTGCCGCATTCCGCCGAAGCCGGCGACGAGCGCGGTCCAGGTGCCGGCGAGGGAGGCGAGGTGGAGGCCGTCACGGGTGTTGTCCTCCAGGTCCGCCAGGTCCATCATCGCCGACTCGGTCAGATAGTCGTAGGCGAGATCGAGGTGGCCGACCTGGGCGGCGACGACGGCCTGGCAGCAGGCGGAGAGGGAGGAGTCGCGGACGGTGAGCGGCTCGTAGTAGGCGAAGTTGCGGGCCACCTGGTCGTCGTCGAAACGGTCGCCGCACTTGTACATCGCGAGGACCAGGTCCGCCTGTTTGACGACCTGTTTGCGGTACAGGTCGAAATAGGGGAAGTGCAGCATCAGCGGGTACCGGTCGGGCCCGGTGTTCTCGAAGTCCCAGCGCTGGTGGCGGGTGAACCCGGCGTGCTGTTCGTGCACCCCTCGTTCGTGGTCGTAGGGGACGTGCATGGCGTGGGCGGCGTCGCGCCACGCGGCGCTCTCCTCGTCGTCGACGCCGAGGCGCGCGGCACGCTCGGGGTGGCGCTCGACGGCGTCGGCGGCGGCCAGGAGGTTCCCGCGGGCCATGAGGTTGGTGTACGTGTTGTCGTCGACGACGGCGCTGTACTCGTCGGGGCCGGTGACGCCGTCGATGTGGAAGGCGCCGTGGTGGTCGTGGTGGCCGAGGGACCGCCAGAGCCGGGCGGTCTCCACCAGGAGTTCGACGCCGGTGTCGCGTTCGAAGGCGGTGTCGCCGGTGGCGGCGGTGTGCCGGACCACGGCGTCGGCGACGGCGGCGTTCACGTGGAAGGCGGCCGTGCCGGCGGGCCAGTAGGCGGAACGTTCCCGGCCGTTGATGGTCCGCCAGGGGAACGCGGCACCCTTGAGGCCGAGTTGGGCCGCGCGGTCGCGGGCGGCGGGCAGGGTGTTCTGGCGCCAGCGCAGGGCTTCGGCGACCGCGCCGGGCGCGGTGTGGGTGAGCAGCGGCAGGACGAAGGTCTCGGTGTCCCAGAAGGCGTGGCCGTCGTAGCCGGAACCGGTGAGGCCCTTGGCGGGGATGGCGCGCTGTTCGGCGCGGGCCCCTGCCTGCAGGACGTGGAACAGGGCGAACCGTACGGCCTGCTGGATCTCCTCGTCGCCGTCCACCTCGACGTCGGCGCGGGCCCAGAAGTCGTCGAGGTAGGAGCGCTGTTCGTCGACGAGGCCCTGCCAGCCGCCGTACGCGGCGGCGGAGAGGGCGGCGTCGACCTGGTCGCCGACGGCGGGCAGGGAACGGGTGCCGGACCAGCCGTGGGCGACGGTCTTCTCCACCCGCAGCCGCTCGCCGGGGCGCAGAACGGTGGTGGCGGTGAGGCGGGCGACGTCGTCCCTGCTCTCCGCGCCGGTGCTGATGTCACCGGGGCCGGTGACGACATGGTCGGCGGCGGCGCCGACGCGCAGGCCGCTGCGCCGGGTGCGGTGCACGAGCCGCAGCCGTGTCCCGTCCGCGAAGTGCTCCTCCGCCTCCAGCGGTGTCCTCAGGGCGACGGCGGTCCGTGGATCACCGGTCCGTTCGGGCAGTTGTTCGTTGGCCACCAGCTCCGACTGGACGACGACTCGTGCCTCGCTGTCGACGGCCTCGACCTCGTAGGCGACGGCGGCGATCGCCCGCTGGGTGAACGACACCAGACGGGTGGAGCGGATCCGGACGGTCGTGCCTGCCGGTGAGGTCCACTCGCAGCTGCGGCGCAGGAGGCCGGCGCGCAGGTCGAGGACGCGTTCGTGGGAGCGCAGCCGGCCGTAGCGCAGGTCGAAGGGTTCGTCGTCGACGAGCAGTCGCAGGATCTTGCCGTTGGTGACGTCGATGACCGTCTCCCCGGATTCGGGGTAGCCGTAGCCGGCCTCCGCGTACGGCAGCGGGTGGAGTTCGTGGACGCCGTTGAGGTAGCTGCCGGGCAGGCCGTGCGGCTCGCCCTCGTCGAGGTTTCCGCGCCAGCCGATGTGCCCGTTGGACAGCGCGAACACCGATTCGCTCTGGGGCAGGACGTCGAGATGGAGGCCCTGTTCGCGCAGGGACCAGGGTTCGACGGCGTACGACCTGTGCGTGATCACGCCCAGTCCCCCAGCTCCGTCAGGTCCGCCACGACGATGTCGGCGCCGTGGGCGCGCAGGGCGTCGGCCTGGCCGACGCGGTCGAGTCCGACGACCTGGCCGAAGTGGCCCGCGCGTCCGGCGTCCATGCCGGCGAGGGCGTCCTCGAAGACGGCGGCGTCGGCGGGTTCGACTCCGAGGTCGTGGGCGGCGGCGAGGAAGGTGTCCGGGCGGGGTTTGCCCGGCAGTCCCCGCTCGGCGGCCACCACTCCGTCGATCCGTACGTCGAAGAGGTGCTCGGCACCGATCGAGCGCAGCACGTCCCGGCAGTTGGCGCTGGAGGAGACGACGGCGGTGCGCAGCCCGTGGTCGCGGACCCGCTCGACGTAGCGCAGGGTGCCGTCGTAGGCGTCGACGCCGTCGGTGCGGATGAGGTCCAGCAGGATCTCGTTCTTGCGGTTGCCGAGGCCGTGCACGGTGGGGGCGTCGGGCGGGTCGTCGGGGGTGCCCTCGGGGAGGTGGATGTCCCGGGAGGCGAGGAAGGTGCGCACGCCGTCGGCGCGGGGGCGGCCGTCCACGTACCGGTCGTAGTCGGCGGACGGGTCGAAGGGACGGAAGTCGTCGCCGTCGCGGCGGCGCAGGAACTCGTCGAACGCCCGCCGCCACGCCGCGGCGTGCACGACGGCGGTCCTGGTGATGACCCCGTCGAGGTCGAAGAGGCAGGCGCGGATCCTTTTCGGCAGGCCCAGTTCGGCCGGTCGGGTCGTCTGTGTCATGGGAGCGGGGTTCCCCGCACGGCGGGGGTCAGTGGCCGGGGCGGGTGAGAAAACGGTCATCGGCGGCTGAGGCTGCCGCCGCCGTGGACCCGGCCGAGGGCGTGGAGGTGTTCCAGGGCGTCCAGGACGACGGTCCGGTCGTACCAGGCGAGCCACTCGCCGGCCTCGGCGCCCACGACGGACAACTCCTTGGTCTGGGCGCGGGTCAGGCCGCGCAGCGGACGGTCGAGATGGGCGGAGACCATGCCGACGACCAGTCCGGACGAGGTGGTCAGCGGCACGCTGTGGCAGGCGCGGCTGCCCGCGCGCAGAATCGCCTCACGGGCGTCCTCGGTGAACACCGGGTCCGTCGCCACGTCCTGGACGGTGACCTGGGACGCCTCCCGCGCGGCCTTGGCGCACGCGGTGCCGTCGTCGCCGACGTGGGCGAAGAAGTCGACGAAGTCCGCCGTGAGTCCCGTGTGCCGCTCGATGCGCAGTCCGCCCTCGGCGCGGTCGGCGATCTGGACGTTGCCCATGTCGGTGCCGACGACGGCGAGGGTCTGGCTGAGGACGGCGGTCAGGACCCCGCCGCGGTTGCCGCGGCGGTCGCGCGCCGCCTCGAAGCCGAGGGCCGGCTCCGCGCGCCGGATCCGGCCGGGGAACCACAGGGTGCCGCGACCGTCCGGACGGGGCGCGCCCAGCGCCGACTCGGCGAGGGTGCGCAGCTTGACGTTGTACTGCTGCGAGGCCCGCTGGAGCAGTGCGAAGGCGGACTCGGCGTCCGGCAGGGCATAGCGTTCCCGGAGCATGCCCTGGGCCTCGGCGATCAGGGGGCGGCCGGCCATCCGGGTGCGCAGCTGCCGCACCTCGGCGCGCAGCCGCGCCAGTTCCTCCCGCACCGCCTCGTCCTCGCCGTCGGGCTCCGACCAGGGACTCGCTCGCATCCCGCACCTTCCGCTGTTCTCGTTCGGCAGCAGCAGTGCTCGTCTGCCCGCTCCCTGTCCGTGTACGCCGGATCGGGTCTACCGTCGACGGCATGCCTGTGACCTTCGACGACCTGCTGCGCCGGGCTGCCGCTCTGTCCCGCCCCGGCCGCCGGGCCCTGCTCGGTATCGCCGGCAGCCCCGGCGCGGGGAAGACGACCCTGGCCGAGCGGCTGACCCGGGCGCTCAACGGCGACGGCGAACCGTGGGTCGCCCATGTCCCCATGGACGGCTTCCACCTCGCCGACGTGGAACTCGACCGCCTCGGCCGCCGGGACCGCAAGGGCGCGCCGGACACCTTCGACGCGGCGGGGTACGCCGCCCTGCTGGAGAGGCTGCGCCGGGACGAGAACGACGTCGTGTACGCGCCGGGGTTCGAGCGCACCCTGGAGCAGCCCGTCGCGGGTGCGATCCCGGTGCCGCCGTCCGCCCGTCTGATCGTCACCGAGGGGAACTACCTCCTGATGGACGACGACGGGCCATGGGCGCGGGTCCGGTCCCGGCTCGACGAGGTCTGGTTCTGCGACCTCGACGAGACCGAGCGGGTACGCCGGCTCGTCGCCCGGCACGAGGAGTTCGGCAAGGGGCACGCGGAGGCGGTCGCCTGGGTCGCCGGTACGGATCGGCGCAACGCGGAGGCGGTGGCGGCGAGCAGGCGTCACGCCGACCTGGTGGTGCCGGCGTCGGCGATGCCGGTGGTGGGGGCGTAGGGGGTGGGGGGCGGGTGCGGACGGGCAGCAGCCCGGCGTCGTCAGGAACGCCGGGCTGCTGGTATCGGGGCCTGTGATCAGGCGTGGCGCGTCAGGGCCGGTTCCCCCCGGTCCTCGCCTGCCCGGTCACCGACGACGTGTCCCCGTCGTCGGCGAGGTACGGCAGTCCACAGGCGGGGTCTACCTGGTCGCGGGTGACGACCGGCCTGGTGACCGGCTCGGTCATGGCGTGGTGCGTCCCGGTCACGCGACGGGGGCGGACCGGCCGGCGCGCAGGGCGACGGTGAGGGTGTGCGGGCCCAGTCCACCGAGGTGGACACGGTTTCCGGTCGTAGCGTCGGTGCCGCCCACGACGGTGTGGTCCTGACCCGGGTCGTACCGCAGTACCTCGCTCCGTTCCGGCCCGGCGAGCGGTTCGCCCGCCTCGACGGTGACCTCGACGCGGATCTCGTCGTCACCGGCCCGGTAGGTCATCGGCCCGTCCGTCAGGCACCAGCGACCGTCGCCCAGCGGTACGGCGCCCTGCGGCACGCCGCCGGGCCGGAAGGTCAGTTCCAGGGACCAGGGCACCCGGGGCCCGCTGAGGTCGATCCGCAGGTCGGCACCGTCCTCCCGCAGGTCGACCTCGACGCGGGTCGTGTGGGAGACCTCGTCCCGGGGCCGGTCCGGGAAGGCCATCGCGGCCGAGAAGCGGCCCTCGTCCCCCAGTCGGTAGCCGCCGTCGTCCCGCCTCCGGTCCTTCGGGAGCGGCTGGTAGTAGGCGGCGGTGAGGGTCTGGGTGAGCCGGTACCGGTTCTCGGCGAGCTGTTCCATGTCGGCGGCCCGGAACGGGCCCAGGTCGAAGAACCCCCGCGAGAGACGGACCGCGTCGAGCACGGCCTCGCCGGCGAACAGGCGCAGGAAGGTGGGGTTGCAGGCGAGGCCCGAGCGGATGCGCCGGTGCTCGGGCACGTCGGAGCCGCCGTACACCACCGTGTGCGCGGTGGTCGAGGCGCGTGCGGCGAGGCGTGCGGTGGTGAGGTACCGCTCGCGGGGAAGTGTCTGCGCGGCCGGGGCCGGCAGGGTGCGGCACAGGTCCGGGGTGAGGAGGGTCTGGGCGAGCAGGTCGGGGTCGTCGACGCCGTCGGCGGCCGCCAGCCGTGCCGCCCGGGCGAGGTCGCCCCGGCCGGTGCGGATCGCGAGCAGCCGGTAGTGCGGCAGGTAGGGCGCCAGCGGGAAGGGGGCGTACTGGTCCTGCCGCCGCGAGTGGACGGTCTCCACCGTGCCGTCCGGTCGGATGAGGTCCAGGGTGGTGGCGAGATTGCGTTCTACGGCGTCCAGCAGGTCGGCGCGGCCGAGCACCTCGGCCAGGAGCAGCAGGGACGGGTTGGACACGTGGGCCGCGTAGTTGGCGCTCCGTTCCGAGTACAGGCCGTCCGCGTCGATGTCGACGCCCTCGGTGAGCCACTCCTCGACCCGGTCGAGCAGCCGGCCGTCGGGGAACGACCGGTGCAGCCGGGCCAGCGCCGCGCACAGCTCCCAGCGGTGGTTCGGGGTGTGCACCCCGCCCGTCCGCAGGCTGTCGGAGGCGGCGCCGGCGATCTCGGCGAGGGCCGCCGTGGCCTCGCTCAGCTCCGGCCCCGCGCCGGCGGCGAGGAGGTGCGCGTCGCACACGTCGTTGACGGTGAACGCGGAGTCCGGCGGGGACTGCACGTTGTCGCCGCCGGCGAAGAGGCCGGTGGTGGTCTGCGCGGCCCGCAGGGCCCGGAGGTGTGTCATCGCGGCGGCGACGGCCTGCCCGCTGCCGTGCAGGGCCGAGTCGGGAGACCGGTATGCCGCGACCAGGGTCTTCACCCGCCGCGCCAGACCGCGGTGCGGCACACCGGCGGGTTCCTCGTCGGGGCGGGCCGCGAGCGGGGCGGCCTGCCGGTCGGCGGCGCGGGCCGCCGCGCGGACGAACTCGTGGTCGAGCGGGGTGGGCACGGTCAGTCCTTCAGTCCGGCGTTGATGTCGGCGTTCATGACGTACTTCTGGAACACCAGGAAGACGACGATCAGCGGGACCATGGAGATGACCGATCCGCCGAGCAGCACCGACCAGTTGATGTTCTGCGCGCCGACGAGGCTCTGGATGCCGATCTGCACGGTGAACTTCTCGGGGTCGTTCAGCATCAGCAGCGGCCAGATGTAGTCGTTCCACCTCCACTGGAACGACAGGATGGCGAGCGTCAGCATGATGGGCCGGGAGAGCGGCACCATGATCCGCAGGAAGATCGACAGCTCACGCGCGCCGTCGATGCGGGCGGCCTCGATGAGCTCGTCGGGGACCGTCAGGAAGAACTGGCGGAACATGAAGCACCCGGTCGCGGTGAGCAGGGCCGGGAGGATGATGCCGGAGAGCGAGTTGTAGAAGCCGAGGTCGCGGACCACCAGGAACAGCGGGGCGAGCATGACCTCGGCCGGCAGCATCGTGGTGGCCAGGATGCCGAGGAAGAAGGCCTTGAGCCATTTGTTGTCGTACTTGGCCAGCGCGTACCCGGTGCAGCAGCTGACTCCCACCGTGAGGATCGTCGCGATCAGACACACGATGATCGTGTTGATGAAGTACCCGGAGAAGTTGGCGCTCGCCCACGCTTCCTTGTAACCCGACACGGTGGGGTCGTCCGGGAACACCGTCAGCGGAAGGGAGAACAGGTCTCCCGCCGGTTTGAAGGAGCTGAGGACGAACCACAGCACCGGGATCCCGTAGAGGCCCGCCAGGACCCACAGCAGGGTCGTCGGGGCGATCGCGCGCCGAAGCCCGCCGGTCGCCGAGCCGCGGGATCGCTTCCTGGGGACGGCCGGCACGGAACCGGCGTCGGCCTTGCGCACTGTGTCTGTGGTTGTCATCGGTTCTCCACCCGCCGGTTGACCATCATCTGGATGACCGCGACGACCATCAGGATGAGCATGAGCACGAACGACGCGGCGCTCGCGTAGCCGATCTGGCCCGACTTGAACCCCGTCTGGTAGATGTACTGGACCAGCAGGTTGTTCGACGTTCCGGGTCCACCGTTGTTGAGGGAGGCGAACACCGCGTATTCCTTCATCGCGTGGATCGTGTTGAGCAGGATGACGATGAAGGACGTGGGGGCGATGCTCGGCAGGGTGATACTGAAGAACTGCCGCCACGGACCGGCGCCGTCGAGCGCGGCAGCCTCGTAGTACGACGTCGGTACGTTCTTTATCGCCGCGATGAACAGCAGCATGGAGAAGCCCGTCCAGGCCCAGGCCGCCGCCACCACGACCACGAGCAGTGACAGGTCCGCGTTCGACTGCCAGGGAACGGCGCTTCCGCCGAGCTTCTCGATGAAGTAGTTGACCAGTCCGAAGTTCTCACCGAACAGCCACCGCCACAGGACACCCACGATGATGGGTGACAGCAGCCACGGGATGAAGAAGAAGATGCGGGCGACCGACACGCCCTTGGCGTTCTTGCTCACCAGCACGTTGGCGATGAGCAGCGACAACACGAAGTTCAGCGGAACGAAGAGCACGGTGTACAGCAGCGTGCGGGTCGTCGCGGCGTAGAAGGTCGAGTCTCCGAGCAGCTTCTGGTAGTTGTCCAGTCCGACGAACTGGAACGCCCCCACGCCCGTGTAGTTCGTGAAGGAGTAGACGAGCCCGATCACCGCCGGCCAGACGAAGAACAGCGCGAAGAGCACGACGTTGCCCGAGATGAGGACGAGCGGTGCGAGGGTGTACTTGCTTCGTCTCCTGGGCGGGCTCACGGACACGTCCGAAGCGTCCGGGGCGCGTTTGGTCATCTTGCTGACTCCGTGCTGGTGGAATGGGTTCCTGGAGGCTCAGGCCATGAGCCCGGCATCACGTGGGTGGGGTCCGCGGCCCCGGGCGGCGGGGTCGAGACACCGCCGCCCGGGACTGTCGGCCTGTGATCAGCCGCCGACCTGCGTGTTGTAGCCGTCGACGATGTTCTGCAGGGCCTTGTCGGACGACTGCTCGCCGTTGATCGCCTTGCCGAGCTCCGCCTTGGTCGGGTCGTCGGCGAGGCTCTTGCCCTTCAGCACCCAGTTCGTCTGCGCGCTGTTGAAGTAACCCGAGATGGGGTCGTAGAGCGGGATGGACTCGTTGTAGAGCTTGAACGCCGCCTGCGCCGCCTCGGACTTGAAGGGGTACTTCGGGTTCAGACCGCTCTCGACCGGCAGGAAACCGGAGGTCTCGCACAGCGTCTTGTAGTGGTCGGGCTCGTACAGCCAGGACAGGAACTTCTTCGCGGCGGCGGCCGCGTCGGCGTTGTTGTTGAAGCCGACCGTCATGCCACCGCTGTTGACGTCACTGGCCTGCACCGGCTGGGCGGGGGTCGGGACACTCGCCCAGTCGAACTTCGTGATGCTCTCCGCGTAGGCCGCGACCTGCCACACGCCGGACCAGTAGGCGACGACGTCACCGCTCTGGAACATGGCCGACGGGTCGGCGCCGCTCGTCCACACCGACTTCGGCATGGTCTTGTCGTCGTTCCAGCCGACGAAGGTCTTCACGGCCTTCTTGGTCGCCGCGTCCACCGAGAACTTGCCGGAGTCGTCGGTGCGGTGGACGTACTTGCCGCCCATCTCGTACACCATGGCGCGCAGCCGGGACGGCGACTGGTCGAAGGTCAGGGAGTACTTGGCCTTGGTCTTCTCCCGGACCTCGTTCGCCGCCTTGATGAACTCGTCCCAGGTCCAGGTCTTGTCGGGCGAGGTCGGGTAGTCGACGCCGGCCTTCTCGAAGAGCGACTTGTTGATGAACATGCCGGACGCGGTGACGTCCGAGGGGATGGACAGCACCTTCCCGGACGAGTCCTTGGCGACGAAGTTGGCGTTGATCTTGTTGGTCTTGTTGTTGGCGATCTCGCTGAGGTCGATCAGCTTGTTCGACCAGATCGGGTCGAGCGCCGGCACGGCCGCCACGTCGGGCAGCGAGTTCGCCTGCGCGGAGTTGCGCAGCTTCGTCGCGTAGCCGTCGTAGGGGATGTTGACGAGCTTGACCTTGACGCCCGTCTCCTTCTCGTACTGCGCCACCATCTTCTTCCAGCCCGCGTCCTGCCCCGGAACCGTGGAGATCCAGAACGTCAGCGACTTGGAGGTACCGCCCGAGTCGGATTCCCCTCCTCCGCAGGCGGAGAGCAGCAGGGCGGCCGCCGAGACACCGGCGGCAAGGGGAACCATGCGGCGCATACCGCCGCGGCCGAGTCGGCTTGAGCGCCGCACACCCACAGTGGTCATCTTCGATCCCTTTTTTTCGGTAGGGGACGGAGCACGGCGCCGACCGAAGCGGCACGGGTGCATTTTGCAGGAAAGCTGCTTTCCGGGGGGCGCGGCCTCGCCCGGCCGCGTCGTCCACGCGGGGCGGGATCCCCGGCCGTTCTGGCCGTCACCGCACGGGCACGCCCTCGTGCGGTTGCCGTACGTCTCGTACAGGCGGGAGGCTCACCCCAAGTCGGCGTCCCGGCCGACTTAGAAAGCGCTTGTCCGGACATTGGCAGACCGAGTCCGAAACCGTCAATCCTTGTTCCGCCCAGCCTCGGTCACGGTTTGGACTCCTCTGGCCACCGCGAGCCGTGCCGCGCCCACCACGGTACCGAGGTCACCGACCTGGCTGCTGACCACCTCGGTGGGCCAGCTCAGCCGCTCCAGCTCGGCCCGCACACCGGGCAGGAGCTGCGGAAACGCGCCGGTACTGCCGCCGAGGACGAGCAGCCCGGGGTCCAGTACGGCGGTCACCGCGGCGGCCAGCCGGCCCACGTCCACCGCGTGCCGGTCGACGATCGAACGGGCCGTGGCGCAGCCCTGTCCGGCCAGCGAAAAAAGTCGATCTACAGTACTAGGGCACGAATCGCCGGTTTCCGGCCAGGCCTCGGCGGCCCGGCGCAGCAGCGAGCGGGCGCCGATGTACTCCTCCAGGGCCTCGTGGCGGGGCTCCAGGGCGTCGTCCCAGGGATAGGGCAGCCGGGCGAGCTCTCCGGCCGCCCCGTTCGCCCCGGCCAGCACCTGGCCCCCCACGACGATGCCGAGACCGATACCGACACCGATCCGCAGATAGCCGAAGGTGTGCCGGCCCCGCGCCGCGCCCTCGTGCAGTTCCGCGAGCGCGGCGCAGTTGACGTTGTTCTCGAGGTGGACGGGCACCCCGGGCGGCAGCGCCACGGCCATCGCGTCGAAGACCGGGCCCGCCTTGGCGGTCGCCGGACGCACGGTGCCCTCCTCGGCGCGCGCGGTGACATCACCGACGGCCACGACGATGGTGCGCAGCGGAGCTCCGGCGGGGAGCGCGCGCAGCGCTTCGCGCACCGCGTCGGCGGCCTGCTCGCGGGAGCCGGTGCCCTCGGCGAGCAGGGTGCCGTCCAGGGCGCAGACCCGCGCCCGGGTGACGCTGGGGCCGAGGTCGACGGCCAGTACGGCGCCGGCGGCCGCGCCGAGATCGTATACGGCCGCCGACCTGCCGGTTCCGCCGGAGAGCGTGCCGGACCGGGCGACGAGACCGGCTGCCTCCAGCTCCGCGACGGCGGTGGAGACGGTCGGTTTGGACAGCCGTGCCCCGGTCGCCAGTTGGGGGCGGGTGGCGGTGCTCGACGCGGCCAGTACGGCGAAGACGGCGCGGGCGCTCTCGCTCAGTTGCATGCTCTCCCCAGTCGTGCCAGTCGTGCCGCGATCTTCCGGCCGCACGGTCGTGCGGTATCCGGGTCCGAACCCTTGACGCACCCTTATTCGTTAGTTAATTTCCTAACGAAGTCAAGCGGTACTCGCCTACCGCGCCGCCAGAGGCCCGTCCCGGGGCTTCGCTAGCACCCCACAGCACCCCCACAGCCCCTGTGTGTCCAGGCACGGTTTCGCCCAGCCGTCGCTGCGCCATCGCAACGCAACGACGACGAAGGAGGAGCCTCCGTGCAGGACTCCGGGCCGGTCGCGGTCGGTATCGACGTGGGCGGCACCAAGACCCATCTCCGTGCTGTCACGGGGACGGACACCGTCGCCGACCACGTCCGTCCGAGCCGCGGCTGGCGGCCGCACGACCCGGCGGCCGCGACCGCATGGCTGGCCACGCTGGTCGAGGAGGCGCTGCCCGCGCGCACCCTCCCGTCCGCCGTGGCCGTCGGCGCGCACGCCTGCGAGACGCCCCGGCAGTGCGAAGGGATACGTCTCGCCCTCCAGGAACGGCTTCAGGTGCCGTGCCTGGTGGTGGGCGACGCCGAGTTGCTGGCCCCCGCCGCCGGTTTCGAGCGCGGGGTGGGGCTGGTCGCGGGCACCGGTTCGGTGGCCGTCGGCCGGGCCGCCGACGGCGGGCCCGTGCAGGTCGGCGGCTGGGGGGCGGTCCTCGGCGACGAGGGCGGCGCCGCCGGTCTCGTCCGGGAGGCCGCCCGTGCCGTCTGGGCGGCGCACGACCGGGGCGAGGCGCCCGACGCGCTCGCCGAGCGGCTCGTGGCCGCCTTCGCGGTGAGCGAGGTCCCGGCTCTCGGCGGGGCACTGGAAGCGGCCACGGACGTGTCCGCCGACTGGGGCCGGCACGCGCCCGTGGTCTTCGAGGCGGCCGAGGAGGGCTCTCTCCTCGCCCGCCGGGTGATCACCGACGGGGGCCGCGCACTCGCCTCGCTCGTGGCACGGCTCGACGCCCGCGGGGTCGCCGTGGACGACGTGGTGGTGGCCGGCGGGACGATCCTCGCCAGGCCCGCCCTGTACTCCGCATTCGCCGAAGCACTGCTCGACGTTGTACCGTCCGCGCGACCGCATGTGCTCCAAGTGCCGCCGGTCGTAGGGGCGTTGACACTCTCACACACTCTCCTCCGACCGGTCATGCGCTGATCACCTTCCGGTCGCCGACCGGACATCGACCGGTCATGCGTCAACCTCACGCTCAGCCCGCACCCGATCACCACCTCGCGAAAGGAGCGGCGCTCCATGCCGTCATCCGCCGGGCACCACTCGCTCGACCGCCGTGTCTTCCTCAGGAACTCCCTCGGCGTGTCGGCCGGCCTGATCGCCGCTCCGGCCCTCACGAGCCTGTGGCAGGCCCCCGAGGCCAAGGCCGCCACCGCGTTCGCCGCGTTCGTCGACGACTACTCCACCAACACCACGGCGAACCAGACCGCCGAGACCAACGCCGTGGTCCGCGCGCTCGGCGGCTTCGCCGAGATATGGAAGACGGGCGGCGCCTGGAACACGGGCACCCCGCTGCTGCCGGAGATCCTGCGCGACAACATGCGCTACTGCGCGCGTCTGACCGGCCGCCGCACCGAGGCCCAGGCCCGCGAGGCGTTCGTCCACGACCGGCAGCACCAGAGCTACGCCATGATCGGCGGGCTCGGCCCGCTGGCCGACCTGTACCGCTCCGGCGCCAAGGCGGTCACCTCGATCACCGCCGCCCCCGACGGCATCCCCGCGACCAAGATCAACGACGCCGTCCCCGCCGGCGCGCCCGCCGGCTCCGCGCTGGGCGCCGGCTCGTACGCATCGGACCTGGGCCTGGTGGCCAAGCTCGTCGACACCGTGCGCGGCGACTTCACCTCCAGCAACCCGGCCAAGTTCACCTTCCAGTACCCGCGGCCGTGGCGGATGAACGAGGACAGCGAGGTCGTCGACACCGGCGAGAAGGACGCGCTCGGCTTCCCGGTCTACGACTCCGACGTCGTCGTCGTGACACAGCTGCTGCGCCAGCGCAGCGAGGTCCCGGCCGAGGACGGCGGTTTCCCCAGCGGCCACACCAACGCCTTCCACCTGGCGGCCCTGGCCTACGCGTACGCGGTCCCGGAGCGCTTCCAGGAGATCATCACCCGTGCCTTCGAGCTGAGCCACACCCGGATCATGTCCGGCATGCACTCCACGGTCGACGTCATGGGCGGCCGGATCATGGCCACCGCGCTGGCCGCCGCCGTGCTGCACAAGCCGGAGAACACCGCGCTCAAGGCCGCCGCGCGCAAGCAGGCCGCCGACTACTTCCAGGCCAGGACCGGCACCACCGCCGACACGCTGTTCGCCTACGCGCACTCCGACGCGGGCGACCGGTACGCCGACCGCGGGGCCAATGCCCGTCTGGTCGAGCCGAAGCTGACGTACGTGCTGCGCCGGCGCGGTGACTCCGTCGGCATGACCGTGCCGAAGGGCGCCGAGGTCCTGCTGGAGACGCGTCTGCCGTACCTCGACGCGGCGCAGCGGCGCGAGGTGCTGCGCACGACCGCGCTGCCCTCCGGGTACGTCCTGCTGGACGGCTGGGAGCAGTGGGGCCGGCTCAACCTGTTCGCGGCGGCGGACGGCTACGGCGCCTTCGACACGGACGTCACCGTCACGCTGGACGCCGCGCTCGGCGGTTTCGCCGCGGCCGACGCCTGGCGCAACGACATCGACGGCAAGGGCGGTCTCGTCAAGCGGGGCAGCGGCACGCTGACGTTGACCGGCGCCAACCGGTACAAGGGTGACACCGTCGTGGAGGCCGGTGTGCTCGCGGCCGGCTCCGAGGAGGCCCTCGGCCGCGGTGACGTCCGGGTGAAGGGCGGCACGCTGGCCACCGGCGGGCAGTCCGTGCGCGTTCGCGGCGACTACACGCAGGCCGGTGTCCTCGACGTGACGCTGGACCGGGGCACCGGCCCGGCCCTCGACGTGGACCGGCGCGCGGTCCTGGAGCGGGGCAGCAAGCTGGTGGTCCGCTTCGACGCCGCGCAGGCGCCGCGTTCGGGCGACACGGTGGCGGTCATCGGGGCGCGGTCCGTGCAGGGCCGGTTCGCCGAGGTCTCCGTGGCCGTCGAGGGCTGGACGGCCGAGCAGGTCTTCACGGCGCACGGCGTGTCCGTCCACCTTCGGAAGAAGTAACACCCGCCGGGAACGGCCGTCGGGGGTGGCGCGAGCCGCCCCCGACGGCCGTTCACAGGCTCGGCGGCAGGGTCTGCTCGGCCCAGATGGTCTTGCCCGCGCCGCTCGGGCGGCTGCCCCAGCGGTCGGTGAGCTGGGCGACGAGGAGCAGGCCTCGGCCCCCCTCGTCGAAGCTGCGGGCCCGGCGCAGATGGGGCGAGGTGCTGCTGGCGTCGGAGACCTCGCAGATGAGGGCGCGGTCGCGGATCAGGCGAAGCTGGATGGGGGCGCCGCCGTAGCGGATGGCGTTGGTGACCAGTTCGCTGACCACGAGTTCGGTGACGAAGACGGCCTCCTCCAGCCCCCAGCGGGTGAGCTGGTCGGTGGCCAGCTTGCGCGCGTTGGCGACCAGCGCCGGGTCGTCGGTCAGGTTCCACACGGCCACCTGTTCCGCGTCGAGTGCGCGGGTGCGGGCGAGCAGCAGGGCCACGTCGTCGCCCGGAGTGTCGGGCAGCAGCGCCTTCAGTACGGTGTCGCAGGCACTCTCCAGACTGCCCACCGACCCCTCCAGCGCGGCGCACAGGGCGGCGGTGCCCGTGTCGACGTCGCGGTCGCGGGCCTCGACCAGGCCGTCGGTGTAGAGGGCGAGGACGGATCCCTCGGGCAGCGCCAGTTCCGTCGCCTCGAACGGGAGTCCGCCGACGCCGAGCATCGGTCCCGCCACCACCTCCACGACCTCCACACCGCCGTCGGGCCGCACCACCACGGGCGGCACATGCCCGGCCGAGGCGATCGTGCAGCTGCGGTCCACCGGGTCGTACACCGCGTACAGGCAGGTCGCGCCGATCTCCCCCTCGCCCGTGCCGTCACCGGCGGCCAGGTGCTCCACGAGGTCGTCGAGGTGGGTGAGCAGTTCGTCGGGCGGCAGGTCGACGTCGGCGAGCGCCCACACGGCGGTGCGCAGCCGCCCCATGGTGACGGAGGCGTGGATGCCGTGCCCGACGACGTCCCCGACGACCAGGGCCACCCGGGTCCCGGACAGCGGGATCACGTCGAACCAGTCGCCGCCCACCCCGGCCTGCGACAGCGCGGGCAGATAGCGGGAGGCGAACTCCACGGCCGCCTGTCCGGCGACCGTCTTCGGCAGCAGACTGCGCTGCAGCGCCAGCGCTGTCGTCCGCTCCTTGGTGTAGCGGCGGGCGTTGTCGACGCAGACCGCCGCCCGGCTGCACAGCTCCTCCGCGAGCGACACGTCCTCCAGGTCGAAGGCGTCGGGGTGTTCGGGGGTCAGGAGCCGCACGAAGACGGCCACGCCGAGCGTGGTGCCCCGCGCGACCAGCGGCACGGCCATCAGCGACAGGTCGTTGTCCTCGGCCTCCCGGAGCTTGCTGGAGCGGGCGCCGTGCCGGGCGAACCACTCGTCGAGGGAGCCGTCACCGGTGCCGGTGAGCACGGGCTCACCGGTGAGCAGGGCGCGGGCGGGCGGCGAGGCGGGGGGATAGACGTCTGCGGAGCCCAGGGCGATCGCCGCCTCCGGGACACCGGGCGTGGGGGATTGGTGAGCGGCGCGGCTCAGTCGGACACCGCCGTCCAGGGGGCCCATCTCGGGTTCCTCGCCCCGCAGCACGGACTCCAGGAGGTCGACGCTGGCGAAGTCGGCGAGCCGGGGCACGACCAGCTCGGCGAGTTCGCGGGCGGTCTGGACGACGTCGAGCCTGGTGCCGATGGACCCGGCGGCCTCGTTCAGCAGGGCGAGGCGCTGGCGGGCCCAGAACTGCTCGCTGCTGTCGAACCCGGCGAGCGCGGTGCCGATCAGCCCTCCGGAGCGGTCCCGCACGGGCCACATCTCGAAGCTCCAGGCGTGCATGCGCCGGCCGGACGGCGAACGGGTCCAGCTTTCGTAGTGGACCGGCTCCCCGGTCTCCACCACGATCTCCAGGTGACGCAGGAATCCCCGGCTGTGCTCGGCGTCCTCCACGGTGTCGGGGAAGTACTGGTGCCGGAACTCCTCCTCCGGCTGACCCATGACCCGGCACGCCCAGTCGTTCATCCGCAGATAGCGCTGCTCGGTGTCGAAGACGGACATCGACATCGAGGCCTGCTTGAAGGCCAGCTCGCCGAGACCGCGCTCGCTCCGGTCGGGCCCGGCCTGGACGACGAACCGCCGCTGCTCCCCCGGCCCGCCCCGCAGGGGGCAGATCCGCAGCGCCACCTTCTGCAGCCGCCCGTCCCGGTAGCGCAGGTCCACCACCGCGTCGCGGTGCGCCAGCAGCGTCCGCCGGACCGCCGCCGCGTCCCCGTCGACGAGGTCGGCCGCCGGCTTCCCGGTCACGTCCCCGGCGGTGTACCCCGTGAGCCGCCGGGCCCCTTCGCTCCACCCCACGACGAGGCCGCGCGCGTCGACCACCGCCATTGCCTCACCGTCCGTGACAGCCGGCGAGGGGGACCCCTTCGTCACCATATGGACAGGATGGTCCGTCCGAGGCGGGGCAACAACCCGGATCCGCCCGTGACGTACCGGGTGCGCGGCCCGCCTCGGGGCCGCGCGGGGCTAGAGGGCGGTACGGGACTCCAGGTCCTGGCGGGTGTCGTTGCCGTAGACGCCCGTTTCGTCCCCACGGATGCCGTACCAGAGCTGGAACCGGGCCACCGCGTCCTTCAGTACTCCGTCGTACCGGCCCGAGGTGGAGCCGCCCGCGTACACGTCGGGGATGCGGAGCAGCCGCTGCTGGAGTTCGGAGACCTGGGGGCCGCTGTCGCCCTCGCGGAGGGTGCCGGCGCCGTCCGGGTCGACGTCGCCGTCCGGGGCGGGTGCCGAGGTCGCGGGCGCCGGGGCGGCGGGGGCCGAGGGGGTCGGTTTCGGGGTGACGGTGCGCGCCTCCTTCTCGGTGTCGGCGCCGGGCAGCAGGAGCGCGGCGCCGAAGCCGAGGAGGGCCGCCGCGCCGACACCGACGACCACCGCCGCGCGCTTCAGGCCCGATCCACCGCCGGGTGCCGCGCGCCGCCGCTGCCGCCGCTCGACGCGCGGCGGGACCGTGCCGGAGCCGAAGTCCTCGCCGACCATGACCGGGGGCAGTTCCTCGGTCTCGTACTCCACCCGGGGCAGGATCCGTTCGGCGGCGGGCTGTGCCCGCGGTGCGGGCTCGGGCGGTGGCGCCGGAGCGGGCGTCGGCTCGGGTGCCGGCGGTACGGCGACGGTCTCGTACTCGTCGGGCGCGGGGGCCGCCCCCTTGTACTGCTCGAACTCCCGCAGCAACTCGGCCAGGGCCTCGGTCCGGCGTCGGCGCATGACATAGGTCGGCTCGATCGTGGGACGCTTCGCCGTCCGGCCCGGTTCGGGCGGTTTCGACACGCTGTTCTCCTTCCGTGCACGCGGTCTCCCGCCATCCCCGAGAGGAGATACGGGAAGCCGGGCCGGGAGGTTCAGCTCACCCGGCCGTCACCGGGGCGGCCGGGAGCACGGCGACGGTCTCCCAGCCGGGCCCGTCCTCGCGCGACCGGGCCGTGAGCCGGCCGCCGAGCGCGGTCACCCGTTCGGTGAGACCGACGAGACCGAAGCCGCCGCCCCGGGCCGCCTCCGGCAGCCGGGCACCGCCGCGCCCGTCGTCGCGCACCGCGACCTCCAGATCACCGTGGGCGTAACGGAGGTCGACGGTGACCTCGGTGGCGTCGGCGGCATGACGGCGGACGTTCGTCAGGGCCTCCTGCACCACGCGGAAGGCGGCGGCCTGCACCTCGTGCGGCAGGTCGGCGGGGACGGTGGGGTCGTGGCGCAGGGCCGCGCGTCCGTCGGCCCCGCCGACGCCGTCGAAGCCGCGCACCAGCTCGTCGATACCGGCCAGATCCCCGACCGGGCGCCGGTCGGCGGTGCCGCTCTCCTCCTCGTGGTCGCGCAGGACGCCGACCGTGCGGCGCATCGAGGCCAGCGCCTCGGTCGCGGCCCGCTCGATACCGGCGAGGACGGGGTCCAGGCGCTCGGGTTCGGTGCCGGCCATCATCCGCGCGACCTGTGTCTGCACCAGGATCCCGGTGACGTGGTGGGCGACGAAGTCGTGCAGGTCGGTGGCCATGGCGAGGCGCTCCGCCCGGCGGGTCTCGGTGACGACCCGGGCCCGGCGGTTGTCCAGGGTGCGCAGGTAGGCGGCCACGGCGGCCGCGCTCCCGCCGATGAGCAACAGGACCATGGCGACGCCGATGAGGCCGGCGTCCGGCTCGACGACGTAGTACGGCAGCGGAAGCACGAGCAGGACGAGACCGTCGAGGAGTCCGCAGGCGAGCGCCCAGCCGGGCGGGCAGGTGCGGATGGCGATCACCATCAGACACAGCAGCACGGCGGCCTGTCCCGGGCCGAAGGCGCCGGTGCGGCGCGCCACGAGGAGGGTCACCACGTTCGCCGCGGCGGCGAGGGCGGGTACGCCGGTGCGCACCTGCGGGGTCAGCCAGGCGGGCCGGCGGCGCGCGGGCCACAGCAGCGCGGCGAGGCCCACGGCCACGGCGGACAGGTGCGGCCACAGACAGTCGGTGTCCTCCAGCGACAGGATGAGGAAGTCCGAGACACAGGCCAGGAGCAGGGCCACGACGCCGCCGACGGTGACACAGCCCGGCCGGCCGGGCCGGGCCGGGCGTCCGGTGCCGTCGCCCACGGGTTCCTTGGTGTCGAGCAGGAGGTTCACGCCCATCACAGTAGGCAGCCCGGGCGGCAGCCGGATCGGCCGAACGGCTGAGCGGGCGTTGGTCGGCGGGCCGGGAAGCCTGGCCGTTCGGCCGAGGCGGACACCACCGCCGCCGGGAGAGGTTGGGTGCCGCAACCCCACCCCTTCCCACCGGGAGCACCTCATGACACGCAATCCCCTCGCCGTCACCGGCGCCGCCGTGGCGGCGGTGGCCGTCGGCGGCGGAGCCCTCACCTACGCGATGAGCGGTACGCAGTCCACCACCGGACTCGACCGGTTCACCAGTGTGACCGTGGACGGGCACAAGGCGCTCAAGGGAGACATCGTCGCCGGGCGCACCGGGTCCAAGTACAGCCCGCTGCCCTGGATCGGGGGCGAGACCTCCGGCCTGGAGTGCCCCGACCTGAAGGCGGTGGCCGGCACCCGGGTGACCTGCACCGCGAAGGACGGCGACGGCAAGGACCTCGCCATCCCGGTCACCGTCGTCAAGGCCGACGCCTCCAGCGTCACCTGGAAGTTCGAGCGCAAGTAGACAAGCGCAAGCAGAGAAGGGCCGTACCGCACCTCATGAACACCGTCCTGGCCGGCAACGGCCTCATCAAGAAGTACGGCCCCACCACCGCCCTGGCCGGGGTGGACGTGGCGGTCGCCGAGCGCCAGTCCCTCGCCATCATGGGCCCGTCCGGCTCCGGCAAGTCGACCCTCCTGCACACTCTCGCCGGGATCGTCCGTCCCGACGACGGCCAGGTGCTGCTGCGCGGTGAACGCATCGACCACTGGGGGGAGAACAAGCTCAGCGCGCTGCGCCGCAAGCGGTTCGGATTCGTCTTCCAGTTCGGCCAGTTGCTGCCCGAACTGCCCGCCGAGGAGAACGTCGCCCTGCCCCTGATGCTGGAGGGCGTACCCCGCCGCCAGGCCGTGCGGCAGGCCCGCAGGTGGTTCGCCCCGCTGGGCCTCGCGGGCCTGGAGCACCGCCGCCCCGGCCAGCTCTCCGGCGGTCAGGCCCAGCGGGTCGCCATCGCCCGCGCCCTCGCCGTGGAACCCGACGTGGTCTTCGCCGACGAGCCCACCGGCGCCCTCGACCAGTCCACCGGCGAGGAGGTCATCCGCCTCCTCACCTCGGTCACCCGCGAACAGGGCGCCTGTCTGGTCATGGTCACCCACGACGCGGAGGTGGCCGCCCACTGCGACCGCGTCCTGCAGGTGCGGGACGGCCGGGTGTGCGGCTACAGCCAGTACACGGTGGCGTGAGCGCCACCGGAACACACGGGGACGCGGAAAACCGCGCGACCGGCCGCGCACGCGCCACGTCCACCCTCCGATCGATCCCGCCCAGCTCGCGGGCACACCACTCACCGGAGACCAGAAGATGCGCTCCCCCGTCCTGCCCCTCACCTGGCACCTGACCCGCTCCTCCGGCAGGCGCGGTCTGCAGAGCCACCTCCTCTCCGCCGCCGCCGCGGCGACCGGAGCGCTGGTCCTGCTGACCCTCCTCGCCGCCTACCTGGGCGCCGGCGCCCGGGCCGACCGCACGGCCTGGCGCACCCCGGACGCCGTACCGGCGCGACAGGCCACCGCCGTCCAGACACTGGGCACGACCTACGTCGGCCACCAGCCCGTCACCGTCGTCTCCCTGGCCCAGCTCCCGCACCGGCCCCGGACCCCCGCACCGCCCGGCCTGGACCGGTTCCCCGCCGTCGGCCGCACCTACCTGTCCCCCGCCCTGGCGAAGCTGATGCGCGAGCTGCCCGCCGGGCAGCTCGCGGACCGCTTCCCCACAGGGGCGGGCCACGGCACCATCGGCGAGGCCGGACTCGCCTCCCCCGAGGAACTCGTCGTGGTCGTGGGCCGCGCTCCCACCGACCCCGCGATCACCCGGGCAGCGGAGGGCGGCGACTTCGACACCCTCTCCGCCCGCGCCCGCGTGGACGGCTTCGACGGCACCCGGCCCAGCCTGTTCACCGCCTTCGACCAGCAGGCCTCCGTGCTCGGCGGCGCCCTTCTCGTCGTCCCCGTGATCGTGCTGGCCTCGGCCGCCGGACGTCTCGGCGCCGCCCGCCGGGAGCAGCGGCTCGCGGCGCTGCGCCTGGCCGGCGCGACGCCTCGGCAGATCCTGGCGATGACCGGCGCCGAGTCGGCGGCGGTGGGCCTGGCCGGCGGTGTCCTCGGCGCTCTCGCGTACACCCTGCTGCTGCCGGTCCTCGCGCGGGTGCCGTACGGCATCGGCACCTGGTACACCGGACAGCTGTGGGTCGGCCTGCCCCTGCTGCTCGCGGTGGTGGGGCTCGTGGCCGTGCTCACGTCGGTCAGCGCCATGACGACGCTGCGCGGGGTGGCCCGCTCCCCGCTGGGCGTCGCCCAGCAGGCCGATCCGCGCCGGACGAAGCTGATCCGGCTGGTGCTGTTCGTCGCCGTCGGGCTGTACGTGGCGGTGAGCGCCCACGGCGGCGGGCTGAGCACCGGCCGGACGCTGGCGCTGGTGGTCCTGGTGTACGGGGCCTTCTGGACCCTCGGCCCCTGGGTCGTCGACATGCTGGGGCGGCTGTTGAGCCGCCTCGCGCGCCGCCCGGCCACGCTGCTGGCCGCGCGCCGGCTCAGTGACGATCCCCGCGGTGCCTGGCGCACGGTCAGCGGTCTGGTCCTGGCGGGTCTCGTCGCCGGGTTCTTCACCGTCGGTCAGGTCGGTCTCGTGGGGTACGACTTTCCGGGGCAGGTGGCCGTCCGCGCGGAGCACGGGAACCCGCGCGAACTCGCCGTACGGGCACGGGAGTTGCTCGCGGACGCCAAGGTGCGGGCGCGGGTGGAGACGCCGGCCCCGGACACGTGGGAGGGGCTGCTGGGAGGCGACAAGGGCGTCGTGGTCCACGTGCGCGGCGGTCAGGAGCAACGGGACACCGCCTCGACCGCGCTGTCCGCCCTCTCCCCCGGGAACCTTCCGTTCACCCAGGACTACGTCAACGCCGAGGGGGACACGGCGACCCGGCTCATCGGCCGGGTGGGGCTCGCGGTCCTGGCCCTGGGGTTCCTGGTGGCCGCCGCCTCCGCCGGACTCACCGCGGCGGCCACGGTGCTCGACCGGCGCCGGGTCTACGGCCTGCTGCGGCTGGCCGGTGCGCCGCTGAAGGTCCTGGACCGGGCCCGGACGCGCGAGACCGCGCTGCCCCTGGTGGTCCTCGCCGGTGGTACGACGGCGACCGGGATCTACGCCGGACTGAAGGTCGACGAGATGTTCCACATGGAGCCGGACGCGTCGGGGGCCGTGCGTCTCGCCCTCTGTGTCGCCCTCGGCACGCTCACCATGTTCGCGGCACTCGCCGGGAGCAGGCCGCTGCTGCGGAAGGTCACGGCGGAACGGGCCCAGGACCCCGACTGACACCCCGCGTCACCCCGTCGGGCCGTCCCGCTCCCCGCTCCCCCCGCCAGGTCTCCTTCACCGCTCAGGCATGATGCGCCCATGAACGACCGCAGCCCGATCCGGGTCCTGATCGCCGACGACCAGGACATGGTCCGCACCGGCTTCCGCTTCTTCCTCGACGCGCAGCCGGACATCACCGTGGTCGCCGAGGCCGCCGACGGGGAGACGGCCGTGCGGCTGGCCCGTGAGCTGCGGCCCGACGTGTGTCTGCTGGACATCCGTATGCCGAGGCTGGACGGGCTGGAGGCGACCCGGCTGCTGGCCGGTCCGGGTGTCGCCGATCCGCTGCGGGTGGTCGTGGTGACGACGTTCGACCTCGACGAGTACGTCTACGGGGCGTTGCGCGGCGGCGCCTGCGGCTTCCTGCTGAAGGACTCCGGGCCGACCCTGCTGGCCGAGGCCGTCCGGGCGGCGGCGGTGGGTGACGCGCTGGTGTCGCCGTCGGTGACGGTCCGGCTGCTCGAGCACGTCACGACGGAGAGGACGGCGACAGCGGAGCAGGGCGCCGCGCCCGGCCCCGGGACCCCGCACGCACGGGAGCCGTTGACCGACCGGGAGCTGGACGTCGTGCGCCTGGTCGCGCTGGGGCACACCAACGCCGAGATCGCCGCCTCGATGTTCGTCTCCCTCTCCACGGTCAAGACCCACCTCGGCAGCATCCAGCTGAAGCTCGCCGCCCGGAACCGGGTGGAGATCGCGGCGTGGGCGTGGCGGACGGGGCACGCGGGCGACCGTGGGTGACGTCCGCCCGGGCCCTCGATGAGTTCGCGGCGGCCCAGGAGACCTACGTGGTGAGGGTGACGCGGATGCCGACCGTGCCCTCGCCACCCCGGCGGAGCCGGCTGCCCAGCAGGGTGAGGCGGCCGAGGACGCCGTACTTGCGGGCGATGAGCCCGCGGTAGGCGGCGGAGCCGGCCGCGTCCAGGATCTCGGCGCGCGCGGGCACGGTGCCGCCGGTGGGGTTGCCACGCACGTCGCAGGGGCCGACCAGGACGTCGGCGCGGTGACGGACGCGCTTGACCTTCCAGGAGTCCGCGACCGTCCAGACACCGAGCGCGTCCCCGTCCCGCACCACCCACACCGGCGTGGGGACGGTGGTGCCGTTCTTGCGGTAGGTGGTGAGCAGCAGGTACTTGCCCGCGCCGAGGGCGTCGAGCGAGGTGTCGTCGGCCATGGCGCGAGTCTAGAGCCCTCCTGAGAAGCCCAGGCATACGGCCGCCGGCGGGAACCGACGGCCGTGTCCAGGAACGAACGGTGGGGCGGGGTCAGTCGAGCAGCCCGTCGTAGTCGGGCAGCTTGTACGTCCGCTCGGCGTGGCCGCCGACGAGGTCGGTGGTGTTGTTGCCGACGTTGGCGATGATCGTGTAGCCGTCGGACTCGATGTCCGCGCGCGAGGCGGTCTTGTAGGCCGAGACCTCGGCGAACAGATCGGGCAGGTCACGGACGTAGAGACCGTCGACGGGGTAACCGACGTTCTTCAGGTTCCACTTGGTGACGCTCTCGATGATGCCCGGCCGGGCGGTGACGAAGAAGACGGCGACCCCGCGGGACTTGGCGTACTTGGCCAGCGCCAGGGAGGGCTTCAGCGCGGGGGTCGGCAGCTGGTACCAGGGCGTGTAGTGCGTCTCCAGCGTCGTGTTGTCGATGTCGAAGACGATGGCGAGCTTCTGCCCCGAGGAGTTCGCGGTGCGCTGCTGTACGTAGGGCGTGGCCGTGTCGACGACGGCCTTCACGTCCGTCTGCCAGGTCGCGTAGGGCACCTCGGCGGCCGCCGCCGCGCCGACGGCGGTCGCGCTCTGCGCCGCGACCGCCGGCACCGCCGCCGCCACCGAACCGCCCAGACCCAGTACGGCCACCGCGGCGACCGTGGTGATGCGGCGTCCCACACCGCTTCCTGTCATCTTCGTCCCCTTTTTCTCATGTCAGAGCGGCGAGGTCGATGAAACCCCCGCCGCGCTGGTCATGGTCATGCCCATTGGTGGCCGGGAGACTACCTAAGAGTTACTGATAAGTAGAGGGGTCGCGACGACCCTTGTCGGGCGGCCCTCACGCGAAGCCGGGCGGCGCCGGGCGGAACCCGTCCGGTCCGGCCGCCGAGAAGATCGCCGAAGTCTCGGCAAAGGCCAACCGACAGGTCTACATTGCCGGTTGGATGAAGCACCTTCACAGAAGATCCAGGAGTCGACTCCGTGACGGACAACCCGGCAGCCCCGGACTTCCCCTCTTCCTCGCTGAACCGCCGCATCGTCACCACGCGGCCCGCCGCGGCACGGATCTGGAACTACTGGCTCGGCGGCGGCGACTACTACGAGGTCGACCGGAAGGCCGGGGACGAGATACGCCGGCTGTATCCGAGCATCGGCGACTACGCCCGCGCGGACCGGCAGTTCCTGGGGCGGGCGGTACGTCACCTGGCCGCCGAGGTGGGCATCCGGCAGTTCCTGGACATCGGCGCCGGGTTGCCGACCGCGGAGAACACCCACGAGGTCGCCCAGCACATCGCGCCGGACTCCCGGATCGTCTACGTCGACAACGACCCGCTGGTCCTGGTGCACGCGCGCGCCCTGCTGACGAGCGCTCCCGAGGGCCGCACGGACCACGTCGACGAGGACCTGCGCAACGTCGACTCGGTCCTCGCCCACGCGGCCCGCACCCTGGACCTGACCCGGCCGGTCGCGCTGCTGCTGCTCGACGTGCTGGCCTTCATCCGCGACGACGAGGACCCGTACGGCATCGTGCGCCACCTGCTGGAGGCCCTGCCTTCCGGCAGTCATCTGGTGCTCTCCCACACCATCACCAGCCCGGAGTGGCCCGACGTGGACATCGCGGCCGCCTGGTGGAACGAGCACGGCATCCCGCCGCTGACCCAGCGCACCCCGGAGAAGATCGCCCGGTTCTTCGACGGACTCGACCTGCTGGAGCCCGGCATCGTCTCGTGCTCACGCTGGCGACCGGAGGCCACCGGCGATCCCGGTTGTGGGGAACCCTCGGTCGTGCCCATGTACTGCGGCGTGGGAGGCAAGCCTTGACGGGAACGGACATGGTCCGGCTCCAACTGGACGTCACCGCCTTCGACCTGGCACGTTTCCAGCCGTACGTGGACAGGTGCCGAACCTCCGGTATCCGGCTGACGACCCTCTCCGAGCTCGGCGACACCCCACGGCACCGCCGGGCGCTGTATGAACTCAACAAGGAGTGCTCGGCGGACATCCCGGGGCGCGGCCCCTTCTTCGCGTACGACGAGTACCACCGGCTCCGCTTCGAGGTGCCCGCCTACGATCCGCGCGGGGTCGTCCTCGCCCTCGACTCCCTCGACCGCGACCGGTGGATCGGCATGGCGGCCACCTCGGACCGACGGCGGTCCGGGTTCGTGTTCAACGAGATGACCGGGGTGCGAGCCCTCCACCGGGGCCGTGGCATCTCGGTGGCCATGAAGACCTTCGGCATCGGCTTCGCCGGGATCTGCGGTGTGAGCACCGTCCGTACGGTGCACCACCCGGCCAACGCGCGCGCGATCGCCATGAACCGGACACTGGGATACGTCGACGCGGACCGGTGAACATGTGCCGACCCCCGCACGTAGAAGAGGAGGGCGCTCAAGGACCGGACGCCCTGGCGGTGTTGACACCGTGTCGGACGGGGTTCGGGAGAGCCAGGCGATGAGGCACGCACGACGACGAGTCGTGAAGCGGGTGGCGCGGCTGACGGCCGCCGGTGGACTGATCTGCGGAGCGCTGATGGTCACGCAGGCGGCGATGGCGACCGAACCCACCACCTCCCCGCCCGCGACCCGAAGTGCGGTGCTGGCCGCCTCCGGCACCGGGAACGGCCTGGTGCGCGAGCTGGGCTCCGAGCGCACGGCGGGCACCTGGATCGCCGACGACGGCAAGCCGGTCGTGGCGGTCACCGACGACAAGGCCGCCGCCGAGGTCGAGCGGGCGGGCGCCCGCCCCAAGATGGTCGAGTTCAGCGGCGAGGACCTGCGGTCCGCCGCGAAGGCACTGCGCTCCGCGCCCCGGGTGGCGGGCACATCCTGGGCCGTCGACCCCGCCTCCAACGAGGTCGTGGTGCGCGCCGACAGCACCGTGTCCAAGAAGGACTGGTCGAGCCTGACCGATCTCGCCGAGACGATCGGCGGGTCCGTGCGGATGGAGCGCGTCGAGGGCACGTACACGATGCGGCTGAACGGTGCCCAGCCCATCTTCGGCACCGGCGGGCGCTGCTCGATCGGCTTCAACGTGACCGACGGCGAGAGGGACTTCATGCTCACCGCCGGGCACTGCGGTCCGGCCGGTTCGGTCTGGTTCTCGGACAACGAGGGTCGGCAGGAGATCGGCCGGACGACCGAGACCGACTTCCCCGGCTCCGACTACTCACTCGTCCAGTACCTCCAGGACGCGCCGAGCAACAAGACCAACATCGTCTCGGTCGGTGACGGGCGCGGGGTGCGCATCACCTCCGTCGGTGAGGCGGCGGTCGGGCAGCGGGTCTTCCGCAGCGGCAGCACCAGCGGCTTCCGCAACGGCGAGGTGACCGGCCTCGACGCCACGGTCAACTACCCCGAGGGCACCGTCAGCGGTCTCATCGAGACCACGGTCTGCGCCGAGCCGGGCGACAGCGGTGGCCCGCTGTTCTCGGAGGGGGTGGCCCTGGGGGTGACCTCGGGCGGGAACGGCGACTGCGAAGAGGGCGGTACGACGTTCTTCCAGCCCCTGTCCGACGCGCTCGACGACCTCGGCGTCCGGCTGACCGGTCTGCCTCAGTCCGCCGCCCAGCCGACCGCGGCGGCCGACGGCTCCTCCGGCGACGACTCCCAGGGTGCCGCCGCTCCCGGTGGGGCCGAGCCGGGATCCGTGGAGCCCGTCGAGTCCATCGGCGCGGCCTCCGACCTCCTCGACCGCCTCGTCGACCCGCGCAACGTCGGGCCCGGCCTGCTGGTCATCGCCGGCAGCATGGTCGCCCTGGCGGCCACCCGCTTCATCCGCACGGAACAGGACCGGCAGGCATACCGCCGCCAGTACTCGGGGAGTTGGGGTTAGGGCCCCAGGGGCCCACGCCCCCGGTGATCCGCGCCCCCGCGAGGGGCGCGGCCGACGGACTACGAAGCGGCGGCCCATTCGAGGACAAGACGCTCGTACTCGCTCCGCTGCTCCCTGTTCAACGTCCCGCCGCTCCGGAACCAGAGCGCCCGGATCTCCTCGTTGACCTCGGCGGCCGTTCGCGCCGGTACTTCCGCTCTTTCCAGGACGACATCAGGGGTAGTGGACATGGTGTAAACCATATGTCCTCGAACGTGAAGCCGATGTGAGTAAAGGTCCCACTTCAGACATTACGGACCGTGAAGCTGATCACTCTGCGTTTACGGCTCCACCGTCCCGAGCACGAGGACCTGAATGGCCAGCACGGCGGCCCCCCGGGCCCAGTCGTGGAAGTCGGACACCTTCGTCTCCAGCGGGACGGGCGCGGCCAGCGGATGCCGGTGCGCGCGGACGGCCTCGTCCACCGTCTCTCCCGCCACCTCCATCAGCCCCACCCCCTCCCCCGCGAGCAGGATCTTCTGCGGCATCACGAAGTTGGCGATCTGGGCCAGCAGCGCGCCCAGCGCCCGCCCCGCCTCCCCGACGACCCGCGCGCACATCGGCTCGCCGTCGGCCGCACCGGCCAGGATCTCCTCGTACGTCACCTCGCGCCCCGTCGCCGCCCGCACCTGGTAGCGGATGCTGGGGATGCCGAGCAGGGAGACGGCGCTGCCGCGCCTGCCGTCGGGGGTGAGCGGTCCTGCGGGATCCACGATCCAGTGGCGGCCGAATCCCCGGTCCTCCTCGGCATGCGCCACCCGCCTCCCGCCCAGGACGAGGCCGTAACCGATGCCCGCGCCGATGGTGAGGACGACGAATCGGTCGAGGCCGCGCCCCGCGCCGAACCACGTCTCGGCCTCGACGAGGGCGGCCACGTCGTTCTCGACGACGACCGGCAACCCGGTGCGCTCCTCGACCAGTTCGGCCAGCGGGACGTCACGCCACGACAGAAAGGGCGACTCCCCGACCACCGCGCGGCGCCGGACGAAGCCGCCGACCCCGATGCCGATGCCGGCGAGCGCGGGGTGGGTACGGGCGAGTTCGGCGGCCATGCCGGCGAGGAGGTCGGCGACCCGCTCCGGGTCATGGGTGGTGAGGGGGCGGTCGAGACGGGTGACGATCTCGCTGCGGAGCGTGGTGACGACGCCGTACACCATGTCGTCGGTGATCTTGAAGCCCAGGAAGGCGCAGGACTCGGCGACGATGTCCAGCGGCTGCGAGGGACGCCCCTGACGCGCCTCGGGGAGGGCGGCACCCTCGGCGGATTCCACCAACAGGCCCGATTCGATCAGCGGCTTGGTCAGCCGGGTGAGGCTTCCGGCGGAGAGCCCGAGCCGCCGGGCCAGTTCCGTGCGCGAGAGCGGACCGTGCACGAGCACCTCGATCGCCACCGCGCGTTCCCCGGGACTGAGCGGCAGCCAACTGGCGGCGAGTGCGGTCATGAGGGTCAGACTCCCACATCAGATTTCTTCCGTCGCGGAAACAATCTATCCGAAGCAGCCCGCCCGGTCGCTCACCAGAAGGTTTCCGCCACCCCCTTGACGCCACAATTCTTTCGTGGCGAAAGTAAGTAGGCAGTGACTCTCCAGCAGAGAAGGACATTCCTCACATGACGTTCTCCCTCGGCATCGTCGGCGCCGGCCAGTTCTCCGGCCAGTTCGCCACGCTGTTCCAGGCCCACCCCGGCGTCGGCGACGTCTACGTCACGGACCTGCTGCCCGAACGGGCCGAGGAACTCGTGGCCACCCAGGGCCTGGCCGGCACCTTCCCCTCGTACGAGGCGATGCTGGAGTCGCCCGCGGTCGACGCGGTCGCCGTCTTCACCCAGCGCTGGACGCACGGGCCGCTGGTCCTCCAGGGGCTGGCGGCGGGCAAGCACGTCTACTCGGCCGTCCCCATGGCGATCACCACCGGCGAGATCGCGGCGATCATCGACGCGGTCCGGGAGACCGGGCTGACGTACATGATGGGCGAGACGAGCCAGTACAACCCGGCGACCGTGCACGCCCGCAACCAGATCGCGGAGGGGGCGTTCGGCCGGATCTTCTACGCCGAGGGCGACTACGTCCACGACATGGACCTGGGGTTCTACGAGGCCTACCAGTACAGCGGCGGCGAGGACTGGAAGCGGACCGCCAGCTATCCCCCGCTGCTCTACCCGACGCACTCGGTGGGCGGCGTGCTGGGCGCCTGGCAGACGCACGCGGTGAGCGTGTCGGCGATCGGGGTCGTGGACGGGCGCGGGGACGGGGTGTTCGACAAGGAGGTCAGCCAGTTCGGCAACGACTTCTCCAACGCGACGGCCCTGTTCGAGGTGGCGGGCGGCGGCTCGTTCCGGACCAACGAGTTCCGGCGGGTCGGCTACCCCTCGCAGATCCGGGAGTCGCGGTTCCGGTTCTTCGGCACGGAGGCCAGCATGGAGCAGCTCGCCACAGTGGCGTTCTGGCAGGACAAGAAGGGGGTGACGGACATCAGCGAGCTGCTGGAGCCCAAGCAGACCCTGTCTCCCGACGATCCCTCCCTCCAGCACATCGCGCCCGATCTGCGGGCCGCCTTCACCTCCGGTTCGGCGCCGGTGCACGACCGGTCGCGGCTGCCGCGGGAGTTCGACGAGCTGCACAACGGGCACGAGGGCAGCCACCACTTCCTGGTGGACGACTTCGTGACCGCCGTCAACACCCGCACCCTGCCGTCGGTCAACGCCTGGGTGGCGGCCCGTTACACCCTGCCGGGCATCGTCGCGCACGAGTCCGCGCGACAGGGCGGCGTCAGGCTGGAGATCCCGGACTTCGGGGACGCCCCCGGGGCGTGACGTCCCGCCACCGCCCGCCGGCCGGGCTCCTGATGGCCTGTCAGGTGCCCGGCTTGCGGCCGTACACGTAGACGTCGTCGCCCTTCTTCAGCAGCGACCAGTACTTCTTGGCGTCCGTCTTGGTCATGTTGGTGCAGCCGTGGGAGCCCGGCGGGTTCCACATGCTGACGCCGACGGAGTGGAAGGCCTGACCGCCGTCGAAGAACTGGGCGTAGGGCATGGGCACGTGGTAGATGGACGAGACGTGGTCGATGTTCCGCCAGTAGATCTTCTTCAGACCGGTGCGGGTCTCGTAGCCGTCGCGGCCCGTGCGGACCGGGACGGGCCCGTAGACGAGCTTGCCGCCGTCCTGGATCCAGCTCAGCTGGAGGGTCAGGTTCACACAGGCGATACGGCCCTTGTTCGTCGGGCACTTGCCCGCCGCGTTGGGGTTCGTGCCCACGGCCTTCTGCTTGTTCATCAGGTCCATCACGCCCCAGGTGACGGAGCCCGCGTAGCCGAGGTTCGGCGAGATGCCGTGCTTGGTCTGGAAGGCCCTGATGGCCTCGCAGTCGGCGGTGGACTGCTTGCCGTCGACCGGCCGGCCGAGGAACTTCTCCACCTGCTTCTGGTACGGACCCTTCGTCGCCGTACAACTCGCCGCCTGCGCGGGCGCGGTGCCCATCGCGAGCGCGAGCGGTGTCAGCAGGCCGGTGATCGTGAGCGCGACTGCGCCTCTTCTGCCTATGTCCCCCATGCCGGGCCCTCCCCCTTCGTACGTTTTCACTGCTTCTGCCTGCCTAGACATGCGGTCGGCGCCCACGGTTGTGGTTCGGCCCACGTCGAGACGAAACAGTTACACAGCCTGGAATTCGGATATAGAGTTCCCCCATGAGCGACAGTCATTCCCCTTCTCGTGTGGCCCTCAAGAAAATAACTCCCGACGTGTCCAAGGCGATGGGCTCCTTGCACGGTGCCGCCGTTTCCGCGGCCCAGGACGCGAAGGTCGAGCCCGAGATACTCGAACTGATCAGAATTCGCGCGTCGCAGATCAACGGCTGTGCGTTCTGCCTGGACATGCACACCAAGGACGCCCGCGCGCAGGGCGAGACCGAGCAGCGGATCTACGCGCTCAGCGCCTGGCGCGAGACCCCCTTCTTCACCGAACGCGAGCGCGCCGCACTGGCGTTGACCGAGGCGGTGACCCTCGTCGCCGACGGCCGGGTGCCCGACGACGTCTACGCGGCCGCCGCCGAGGTGTTCGACGAGCAGCAGGTCGCGGCATTGATCTGGGCGGCCACCGTGATCAACGCGTACAACCGGATCGCGATTGCCACCCGTATGGTTCCCGGGGCCTACCAGCCCGTCCAGAAGTAATCCCGAGGCAGCCGAGACCTTTCCGCCACCATTTCTGAACGACTTTCAGCGCCGGGCCGAATTCCTTTCGGCCCGGCGCTTTTTCCGCGCCCGTATGCAGCTGTCGATTCAGTGATCCGGCAACGGCTCCATGAGGCTGTCCAGCCAGGTCCTCCACTGCGGGGCGTGGACGACCGGGCCCGCGGTCATCGGGCGCCCGGTCCAGGCGGCGACCGGCCGGATGCCGTGGAGGGCGTTGACGAGCCACACCTCGCGGCCGTCCAGCTCGGCCAGGAAGCGTTCGCGGTGGGCGACCCGGACACCGGTGCGGGCGGCCCTTTCCTGGACGAGGGCCTGGGTGACGCCGGGGAGCAGAGGCAGGCGGGGCGGCGGCAGGCAGAGGGTGTCGTCCTCCCACCACAGGACGCTGGAGCTGGCCGCCTCCAGCACCAGGCCGGAGGGCGCGATGAGCACGGCGTCGTCGGCGTCGGCGCCCGCCGCCCGTCCTCGTACGCGGGCCAGGGCGTCCAGGTCGGGCCCCTTGCGGCGGGGCACGGTCCGCGGGTCGGGCTGACCGGCCGCCCATACCCGCACCTCGGCCGTGATGACCGGCGCGGGGCGCAGCAGGAGCCGCAACTCCAGTGATCCGGCGGCGAGTTCGACCCGGGGGAACCACTCCCCCGTGCGCGGCAGGGCCCGGGTCATGTCCCGCCAGAAGTCGACGACCCGGGCCGGGGCCGGTGCGCCGCACTCGCCGCAGGATCGCAGGAACCGTTCGCGGTGCCGGTCGAATGCGCGCACCCGTCCGTCGCGCAGCAGCCACGAGTCCGCGACGAGGAGGCGGCCGCCGTGTGCCTGGCCGGGGACGAGGCCGTGTTCGGGTGACCAGGTCAGCAGACCTTCCGCGATGGCCGGTTGTGTCACTCAGTGCTCCTGGGTCTTCCGGGTCAGTACTTGCGGCCCGCGACGGCCGGGGAGCCGTGCCGGGGTCCGTAGGGGGCGTGCTCCAGCCAGGCGCCGCAGCGGGGCACCACGGGGGCGAGGGCGGCCGCCGCCCGCTGTTTGACGCGGACGATACGCCGCCGGGGCCGCAGGTGGTCCAGGGCCGTGCCGGCGGCGGCGCTGTTGAACAGCCCCGCCGAGCGCCGGACCTCGGCGAAGGAGTCGACCGCCGCGGGTGTGCCGTCGGCGATGGCGCGGGCGGCGGCGACCGCGTCCGCGATGCCGCTGTTCATGCCGCGCGCGCCGAACGGCGGAAAGAGATGGGCGGCCTCGCCGGCCAGCAGCACCCGGCGGTGCGGGTCGGTGAATTCGGCGGCGACCTTGCGCAGGAAGCGGTAGGTGGACACCCACAGGACGCGCTCGTCGTACCCGTCGCCGACCACTTCCGGCAGCCAGCGCCGTACGGCCTCCTCGGTGCCGAACTCCTGTGTCGCGTCGTCGTCGCGGCACTGCAGGTCCAGCTGGAAGCCGCCGGTGAACGGCACCCGCATCACGCTGCGGCCGCCGAGCGCCGGGTGCTCGTAGTGGAAGACCCGCTCCAGGGGCAGTTCGGCCCCGGGGATGTCGGCGATGTCCGCGACGACGTGGAAGCCCTCGCCGTGGGTGCCCTCCATCGGGATGCCCAGCTCACGCCGGACGGCCGAGCGGGCGCCGTCGGCGGCCACCGCGTGGACGCCGGTCCAGGTGCGGCCGTCCTCGCCGGTGAGGGTCACCCCGCCCGGATCGGTCGTCACGGCGGTGATCCGCGCGTCCCACACGAACTCCACACCCGCGTCCCGGCAGGCGGCGAGCAGGAAGCGCTCGGTGTCGACCTGGCGGAGGCTGGTGAAGGGCGGGGTGCCGGTGGGCGGCGGGAAGGTACGGGCGTAGACCTCGCGGCCCCGGTACAGGGTGCGTCTGGTGTGCCAGGTCCGGCCGTACGAGGCGATCTTGACCGCGAGTCCGGGGTGGATGCCCTCCAGGAGTTCCAGGGTCTCGCGATGCACGAACAGGGCCCGGCTGCCGGGGCGTTCGCGGCCCTCCGGGTCGGCTTCCAGGAGGGTGACGGGGAGGTCGTGGGCGCGCAGGGCGAGGGCGGCGGAGAGGCCCACGGGGCCGGCGCCCACGACGAGGACGGGGACGGGGACGGGGACGGGGGGCGTCATGCGCGGGCGCTCTCGGTGAGCATGCGGGTGATCTCGACCCGCTTGACCTTCCAGGTGGACGTCATCGGCAGTTCCTCGAACCGCCACTGCCGGGGCTCGGCCATGGTGGGCAGGTCGGCCGTGGCCTCGTGCCAGCGCCGCAGGTCCAGGGGGCGTTCGCCGCGCACGCACACCACGGGGACGGGTTCACGGTCGACGCCGGGGACGATGACGACCTCGCGCAGCTCCTCCAGGCGGGACATCAGGGTGTCCTCGACCTCCAGGTTGCTGTGCACGGAGTCGATCTGGTCGATCTCGCGGTCGATGAGGTAGAGGCCGCCCCAGCGACTCTGGTAACCCATGTCGCCCATCTGCCACCAGCCGCTGTCGAGTTGGCGGAGGTAGCGCTCCCGGGCGCCGAGGTAGGTGAGGATGCGGCCCCGGGTGCGGGCCTCGATCCGGCCGGCGGTGCCGGGGGCGACCCGCCGGCCGGAGTCGTCGGCGACCCGGACCCGGGTGAAGCCCGGGATGCCGATGCCGACCCGGCGGCCGTCGGCGCGGGCGGCGCTGCGGCGGGTGAACCACTGGAAGGCGACCGGACCCGTCTCGCTCTGCCCGTACAGCTGGATGAGCCAGGGCGAGCGCCGCCGGGAGGCGTCCAACAGCCGCTGCACGGTGCGCGGGTGGATGGCGTCGAAGGTGGAGCCGTAGGAGCGGACGCGGGACAGGGGTGCTCCGGGCGCGTCGGCCAGCTCCTCCCACAGGACGAAGGTGTTGGGGTGGGTCTCGACGATGCCGGGGCGGTGGCGGGCCAGCAGCGGCCCGACGTTCGACGGTTCCGGGTCGATGATCAGGACCAGCGGGCTGCCGAAGTGCAGCAGGACGCCGAGCAGGTGGTAGAAGCGCGAGTGCACGAACGACATGTGCAGGGCGGCGGTCTCGCCGCGTGTGGGCCAGCCCATGGCCTTCTGCGGGACGAGCCGGTTCCACATGGTGTTCGGGCAGTGCACGGCCAGCTTGGGCAGGCCGGTGGTACCGGAGCTGTGGGTGATGAGGGAGGGGTCGCGGGGGTGCAGACGGACGGCGGCCGGCGTCGGGGCGCCCGCGTACTTCTGCAGCGGTTCGGCGCCCGGGGCGTCGTCGACGGACAGGGTGCGCCGTACCAGGCCGGTCAGACCGACGTCCGCCAGGGTGCCTTCGAGCTTGGCCCTGTCCGTGATCAGCCAGGGCCGGTGGAGGCGTTCGAGGAGCTGCCCGACCACGGAGCCCGCGAGACCGGGCGACAGCAGGACGGGGACGGCGCCGATACGGGAGACCGCGCAGGTCAGCAGCACGATGTCGACGTTGTCCGTCTTGTGGACGACGACTTCCTCGGAGGGGCGCACGCCCGCTTCCCAGAGACGGCCGGAAAGTTCGTCGACCACGTCGGCCAGGGTCGTGTAGGCGAGGTCGGTACCGAGGTCGGGGCGGACGTCGAGGGGCCGGTCCAGGGTGACGAAGACGGGGCCGTGGCGGTCGGCGGCCTCGCGGAACATGGAGCCCAGGTAGAAGCCGCGGCCGGTGAGGGCGAGTGCGGGCTGCCGGTCGGCGTGGAGCTGGTCGCGCATGGGACCGGGCCTTTCTGCGGGGATGAGGGTGTCGGCCATGGCGTCACCACGCCCCTTGGCGGACGAGGTGCCGGCGGAGCTTGCCGGTCGCGGTGCGGGGCAGCGTGGGCACGAAGCTGACGCTGCGGGGAACCTTGAAGGCGGCGAGCCGGTCGCGGGCCATGCAGATCAGCTCGGCCTCCAGGCCCACCCTGATGGGCGGGACGGGGACGACGAAGGCGCGCAGCCTGCTGGCGCCGCGCTCGTCGGTGACGGCGGCCACGGCGACGTCCCGGACCCCGGGGTGGGTGCGCAGCAGGGCCTCCACCTCCAGCGGGGAGACGGTGATGCCGCCGACCATCTCCATGTCGTCGGCCCGGCCCAGGTGCCGGTAGGTGCCGTCGGGTTCGCGCACGGCCCGGTCCCGGGTGTTGAGCCAGCCGCCGACGAGGGTGCGTTCGGTCTCCTCGGGCCGGTTGAGGTAGCCGGGGGTCACCGTCGGGCCGCGCACCCACAGTTCGCCGGCCTCGCCGTCCGCGACCTGGGCGCCCGCGCGGTCGCGGAGTTCGACCTCGAAGCCGGGGACGGGCCGGCCGACCGTGCCGGGGTGGTTGTGGTCGAAGCCGTTGGCGCAGAAGGCGTGTCCGGCCTCGGTGGAGCCGATCTGTTCGAGGACGGGGGCGCCGAGCAGTTCGGTGACCTGCTTGCCGAGTCCGGCGGGCATGCCCTCACCGGCCGACACCGCCGCGCGCACCGAGGCGAAGCATTCCTCGTGGCCATCGGCGCGGTCGGTGACCAGGGCCGCGTACGCCGAGGGCACCGAGTAGAGGAGGGTCACGCGGTGCCGGGCGACGAGTTCGTCGACCGCCGCGGGGGTGGGACGGCGGTCGGTGAGGACGGCGGAGGAGCCGGAGAAGAGGGGGAAGACGAGGGCGTTGCCGAAGCCGTAGGCGAAGTACAGCCGGGAGACGGACAGGGTGACGTCGTCCGGGGTGATGCGCAGGAGCCGGCGGCCGATGAGGTCGTGGTAGGTCCTGGGGTCGCCGTGGACGTGGACGACGCCCTTGGGGCGCCCGGTGGTACCGGAGGTGTACTGGATGTACAGGGGTGTGTGGGCGTCGACGGGGTGGGCGTGCCGGGCGGGGGCGGCCGTGGCGCTCAGGGCGGTCAGCTGGTCGGACCCGAGGCGGGGCGGCGAGGTGGTGGCACCGAGGGCCGGGTGGGGCATCTCGCGTCCGCGCGGCGGAGCCGCGGGGGCCGCGGCTCCGCGCCCCGACCGGGGCGCCGGGATGTAGGTGTCCAGCGCCGGTCCCGTCACCCAGAGCACCGCCTGTGTGTCCTCCGCCATGAACTGCAGTTCCGGCGGGGTGAGTTCGGGGTTCACCAGGACCGCGACCGCGCCCAGGCGGGCCAGGGCGAGGAACGTGGTGACCCAGGTGACGGAGTCGGGGAGGGCGAGGAGGACGCGGTCGCCGGGGCGGACGCCGTGCTCGCTGAGGACCGTGGCGCTGCGGGCCGCGAGGTCGTGCACCTCGCCGTGGGAGTAGGCCCGGTGGCCCTGGTGGAAGGCGGGGCGGGCGGTCCAGCCACGGCGGTCGGCGAGGGCCGCGAGGTGCGCCGCGAGGTTGCCGGGGGCGCCCGCGTCGGCGGGGAGCCGGGTGGGCTTCGCTGTGGTCGTGATCGTCATCGCGTCGGCTCCTCGGTGACGGCCGGGGCGGAGGCGTGCTCCCGGTGGGCGCGCATCAGCGCCGCGGTCTTCAGCAGCATCTCGTCGTACTCGGCGGCCGGATCGGAGTCGAGGACGATCGCGCCGCCCGCGCCCAGATGCATACGGCCGTCCTGGAACACGGCGGTACGGATGACGATGTTGAGATCGGCGCCGCCGCTGCACCCGAGGTAGCCGAGGGCTCCGGAGTACACGCCCCGCGCCTCGGTCTCCAGCGAGTCGATGATCTCCAGCGTGCGGAGCTTGGGGGCCCCGGTCATCGATCCGCCGGGGAAGCAGGCCCGGACGCAGTCGACGGCGTCGGTGCCCTCGCGCAGTCTGCCCTCGACCGTGGAGACCAGCTGGTGCACGGTGGCGTAGGTCTCGGTGGCCATGAGGCGGGTGACCTTCACGGAGCCGGTGCGGGAGACCCTCCCGAGGTCGTTGCGGAGCAGGTCGACGATCATCAGGTTCTCGGCGCGGGTCTTGGCGTCCGCCGCCAGTTCGTCGCGCAGCCGCTCGTCCTCCGCCGGGGTGGCGCCCCGGGGTGCGGTGCCCTTGATGGGCTTGGCCTCGGCGATGCCGTCGCGGGTGATCCGCAGGAAGCGCTCGGGCGACGACCCCGCGATGTCGAGGTCACCGAATCTGAGGAAGGCGGCGTACGGGGCCGGGTTGATGCGGCGCAGCACCCGGTAGAAGTCGTAGGGGTCGTACGGGGCGGGTAACCGGGCCGCGTTGGTCAGACAGATCTCGTAGCTCGTGCCCGCGTTCAGCTCGGCCTTGCAGGCGTCGATGTCGGCGAGGTAGGTGGCGCGGTCGCGCACGAGCCAGGGTTCGGCGGCGCGCGGGTAGGGCGGTGTGGCCGATCGCAGGGGGACCGTGGTGTCCGAGCCGATGAAGGTCAGCTGGGCCAGCGCGGAATCGAGCCAGTCGCCGGCCTCGCGGGACGCCGCCGGGGTGTCCTCGGCCAGGCAGACCGCGTAGGTGTGGCCCTCCTGGTGGTCCACCGCGATCAGCCGGTCCGCGAACAGCCAGGAGGCGTCCGGGGTCTGGGCCCGGTGCCGGTTCGGGGAACCGGTGTCGGCCTTGAGTTCGTAGCCGAAGTAGCCGACGTATCCGCCGGTGAAGTCGAAGGGCAGGCCCGTCGCGTCGACCTTGCGGCTCGCCAGCTGGCGCTTCAGGTAGTCGAAGACGCTCGCCTTGACCCTGCGGGTCGGGCGCCCCTCCCGCTCGATCTCGCAACTGCCGCTGTCGACGTCGTAGCGGACGACCTCGGCGAGCGGGCCGCTGCCGTCGCCGAAGAACGAGAACCGCGACAGGCCCTGCTCCACGCGGGAGCTGTCCAGCCAGAACGCGTGCCGCGCGTCGGCGTACATGCGGGTGAAGGCGGCCTCGGCGTCGACCGCGCCGGCGATACGGCGGGTGTGCAGCCGGTAGGCGGGTCCCGGGGCCCGCCGGGGGCGGGGGATCGCACCGCTGAGGGAGATGACCGCGGTGTTGTTCGTGCGCGGGCTGCCGGCCCGTTCCTCCGTGAGGTCACGGAAGTTGACCAGCAGACGGTGGCCGTGGTCGGTCAGGATCGACTCGGGGTGGAACTGCACGCCCCACAGCGGTCGTTCGCGGTGACGCAGCCCCATCAGGACGCCGTCCTCCGACCAGGCGGTGGCCTCCAGGGTCGGCGGCAACGGCTCGCGCACGGACAACGAGTGGTAGCGGACGACCGTGAAGTTCTGGGGCAGCCCCCGGAACAGGTCGCGTCCGTCGTGCCGGACCGTGGACAGGTGCCCGTGGCGGGGCCACGGGGCGGGCTCCACATCGGCCCGCTCGCCCACGGCGATGCCCTGATGGCCAAGGCACACGCCCAGCACCGGGATCCCGGCCTCGGCGATCACCCGGGCGGCGATGCCGAAGTCGCGCGGTTCCGAGGGGTGCCCGGGGCCCGGCGACACCACCACGTTGTCGAATTCCCGCAGCTCCGGGATGTCTTCGGCCGCGGCGTCGTTCAGCACGACCACCGGTTCCTCGCCATTGACCTCGGCGATCAGCTGGAACAGGTTGTACGTGTACGAATCATAATTGTCGATGAGCAGGGTCTTCACCCGCCCACCCCCCTCTGATCGTTCGCGGACCTAGGCGGTCCGTCGTTTGTGCCGGCCGCGCAGCGCCTGCAGCGGCGGGTACAGCCATTTCTTCAGGAAACGCTGGAGTCTCGGCATGAGAATCCAGGTGACAATGGCTGTCACGGCCAGACACAGCAGAAGTGTACGAAAAAGCGGATTCAGGTCGTTGAGATAGGGAAGTATCAGCAGGTTGAATAAGAGCACGGGCGGGAAGACCGCACTCATGTTCACCAGCCACAGTTTCCATTTCGGGGGTGGCCCCGGGGGGCCGGCAGGTGCCGGGGCCCGGGAGGTCTGGGAGTCGAACCAGGCCCTGGACCCTGCGATGCTCCGGCGCCCGGTCTCCTGCGCCAGCGCGTCGACACGGGCCGACCACTGAGCCCAGACCACGGAGTTCTCCCAAGTCCGGGCCGTATCCTCGCTGTCGAAGCGGTAGACCACATGCCAATCCGCCTCTCCGTCGACGAGTACGCCACCTCCCAGAAAACCCGGCTGCTGCGCACTCGTACGCAGCGCGGCCCACCCCCATGAGTGGAAGTCGGCCTCGCGCCCCGGCACCACCTGGTACGCGACGGTGACGGTAACGGGATTCCTGCTCACGACGTCGAATACGAGAGGAACCAAGACCCCGTTCAAATCTTCAACGAACATTTTCAAGGTGTCCGGATCGTACGTTTATGACAGCGTTTCAGATGCCTTGACGTGTTCTGTCGAGAGGTACGCCAGGGTAACTTCCGGCAAATCCGGGAAGCGGTTGCCCGACCAGTCGGAAAAGGAGCACCATCATCCACAGGCTCGGGGGGAATTGCCGGAGACGAAGGAGAGCCGATGTCCAGGTACGACTGGGATATGAACCACGACGGAATCGACCGGGCGCGCGCCGCGATCGAACCCGTACGGAAAGAAGTCACCGCACATCCGGTCTATCAGCGCATCGACACACGCGCCGATATGGCGGTGTTCATGGAACACCATGTCTTCGCGGTCTGGGACTTCATGTCCCTCCTGAAATCCCTCCAGCGGGACCTGACCTGTGTGGACGTCCCCTGGGTGCCGCGCGGGTCCGCGGTCGGCCGACGGCTCGTCAACGACATCGTGCTGGTCGAGGAGAGCGACGAGCTGAACGGCGGGTTCACCAGCCACTTCGAGCTGTACCGGGCGGGCATGAGCGAGGCGGGCGCGGACACCTCCCGCCTCGACACGTTCCTCGGGCTCGTCGGCGAGGGCCACGACGTGCCCGCGGCACTGCGGGTCGCCCGAGTACCCGGCCCCGCGGCCGAGTTCGTCCGCACGACCTTCGAGATCATCCAGGAAGGGCCGCTGCACTGCCGGGCCGCCGCCTTCGCGTTCTCCCGCGAGGATCTGATCCCGGACATGTTCGACCAGGTGATCAAGAAGGAGGGCACCGAGCGGTTCCCGCTGTTCTGCGACTATCTCGCGCGGCACATCGAGGTGGACGGGGAGGAGCACACGCCGATGGCGATGGCCATGGTGGCGGAGCTGTGCGGTGGGGAGGACCGGCGGTGGGAGGAGGCGGTGGAGACGGCGACGGCGGCGCTGGAGGCCCGCGCACGGTTCTGGGACGGGATCGTCGCGGCGATGGGGTGAGGCCGCGTGCGGCCGGGCACCTTCTGGACGGCAGAGCGCGGCCGGGCACCTTCGGACGGCCGCCTCTATGCCTCGTTCTCCGCCTCCCGCCATGCACGGGCCACGCGCTCGAACGACGTGTTGACGGCCAGCAGACCGCCGTCCACGCGCAGGGTCGTGCCGGTGATCCAGGCCGCGTCCCGCGAGGCGAGAAAGGCCATGGCCGCCGCGATGTCCGCCGGCTCCCCGACCCGGCCCAGGGGATAGATCTCGGCGAGGTCGTCGAGATGGGACTCCCGGCCCGCCCAGCCGGGGGTGCGGATCGTGCCGGGGGCCACGAGGTTGACGCGGACCCCGCGCGGCGCGGCGTCCCCGGCGAGGGTGCGGGTGAGCGAGATCAGGCCCGCCTTGGCGGCGCTGTAGACACCTCAGGCATCCAACTCGTCAAGCCGCGCTGTGTGGGTGCTTGGGGAATCGAACGCCATCGGTTCGGTGTCTTGGCTTGCGCGTGGATCTCTGATCGCGCAAGAGTTCGACTGACGCGCAGTTCAGGGTTTGTTGCGGCAGGACGGGGACAGACAGGTGTGCAGCACGGATCTGGCCGCCAAGGAGACGGCGATAACTCGATTCCTTCAGGACTACCCGCAGGCGGTCGAGGCTGGCCGTGGTCATCCCGCCCTCCGCGGGTGTGAAGATGTCCGCTGGTCCGAGTTCCCGGAGTGCCCGGCAGCGATCCCGGTGCTGTTGCACGGTCTTCTCGATCAGGCTGCCGCGCCCGAGGCCAAGCGCGTACTCACCAACTCCATTCTCAACAGCGTCAGGGAGATGAACCTGGCCATGCCGGCAGTGCTGCCGTTCCTGTTCCGTCTTGCAGGCGACCCGCGGGTTCCTGCGCAGTCCGGTCTGCTGGGTCTTCTGGTCTCGATCGCTGGATTCTCCGAGCCGATCGACGGAAGCAACGAAGCTATGGTGCGCTGGTTCGGCAGTGACAGCGATCATCCCGAGCGTGAACAGTGCCGGGCTGTGTTTACGGAGCACGCGAGCGTGGTGGCGGTGTTGGCGGAGGAACTGCCCCGTCCTGACGATCGAGCGAAGCTTCGGCAGGCTGCCGGACTCGTGTGAGTTCCCGCGTTCAGGCCGCTTCGACGACCGCGGGTGGTGATGAAGGGAAGGCGACGGCCTCGTCGAAGGGCTGTCCGTGCTGGAGGCAGTGGTAGAGCTGGCCGAGCATGCGGTTGAAGAGGTTGCGCTGGGCGGCGGCGTGCCAGTCTCCGTGGTCGTCACGGCGGCGCCTGTAGTGGGCCTTGGCGCCGGGTGAGGCGGTGATGGATGCGAAGGCCCAGAGGTAGCCGGCATGGTTGAGCCGGTCGTTCTTCACCCAGCGCCGGGTGATGCTCGACTTCTTGCCGGAGGCCCTGGTGATGGGCGAGGCGCCGGCGTATGCCTTCAGGCCGCGGGCGTCCGCGAAGCGGGTCTTGTCGTCTCCGATCTCGGCGAGCACCCGGGCGCCGAGCTGGACGCCGAGGCCGGGGAAGCTGAGGATGATCTCAGCGTCCGGGTGCTGAGGGAAAGCCTCTTCGACCGCCTCGGTGAGGTCGTCGGCGGCGGTGCATGCGGCCTCCAACTGGACCACGAGTGCGAGCATTTGCTTGCCCAGCGCGTCCTCGACCAGCGGCGGCTGGTGGGCGTAGTCGGCGCGGAAGACGTCGCGGAGCCGCTCGGCCTCGGCCGTGATGCCGCGTTTGCGGCCGGCCCGCTTGAGCGCGGCCTCCAGCTGCGTGCGGGTCAGCCGCGCGGCCCGGGTCGGCGTCGGAGCCGCCTTGAGCAGCTCCCGGGCCTCCGGCCGGCACAGACCGTTGCGCCAGGGCTCGAAGGCCGCCAGGGCGGCCGGGTAGTACTCCCGCAGCAGCGAACGGAGCTGGTTGGACAGCTGCTGGCGGTTCCACAACGAGTCCTGCTGAGCACGGGCGAGAACGGCGACGGCCCGGCCGAGGTCGCTGTCGTCGGGCAGTGGCCGGTGGGCGTGCATGTCGGTGCGCAAAATGTTCGCCAGGACCAGGGCGTCGCCGGGGTCGGACTTCTTGCGTGAGACCGAGTGCCGGTCTCGGTAGCGGGCGGCGGCCATCGGGTTGATCGCGAAGACCTTCCGCTTGCCGGCCCTCAGCACGGCCACGAGCAGGCCGCGGGAGGTTTCGATCGCGACCGGGATCGGGTTCTCCTCGCTGTCTCCGTACTCGACCAGCAGGTCCAGCAGGATCTTGTAGCCCGCAGCATCGTCGGTGATATGCCGCTTGGCCCGTAACTGGCCGCTGTCGTCGACGAGGGCGACGTCGTGCGTTCGCTCGGCCCAGTCGATACCGCAGTAGATCAAGATGTTCCTCCCCATAGTGCAGTCTGTGCAGGTCACGAGCTCATGCGGAACCACGCGGCGACCTAATCCCAGAACTCGGCGCGAGGGCCGGTCCGCCACCTCAGTAGCCGTTCGTGGCACCAGCTCACCCCACGGGCCTCGGTCTATCCGGGAGCTCAGACGGCTCGGGCTTCACAAGAGGTCACCGTGCGGCGGGCTCGCACCACCAACACCAACGAGTGATCAAGGCTCGGGTGTTGACGCTCGACGGCCCTGGGCAGCGCCGCTCTGCGCTAAGGCACCAGAGCCCGGATCGCAACAGGCATCCGCCCAGCGCCGACGAACATCAACATCCGCACTGTGGTGGTGGTACTCGAAGACGCTGGACGGCGCGCGATCTACGGCTAGGCATTTGGGCCCCAAGGTGCCCATAGGCATCCGCCCAGCGCCCACGAGTACCACCACTTATGGGCCGGTGGTGACGGCCGAGAAGGCGCCGAACACCGCGCGGTCTACAGCGAGGCGTCAAAGCCCGGCGTGATTCAGGCATCCGCTCGGCGCCCACCGGCCCATCACCATCCACGTGGTGGCGGCCGGGAAGGCGTCGAGACCCGCACGATCTCCGTGGAGGCTTCGCATGCCCGGATTACGGAAGGCGTCGCCTCGACACCCACCCGACCACCACCACGAGCACCAGGACGTTGCACCGCTCTGCAGGAAGGCATGGCCTGCCGGGCTGAAACAAGATGTCAACGGCCCCAGTACTCGAACAGATCCGAAGAGCTGAAGCTTCGCGGACCCGCCGCTACAAGGGGATTAGGCGTGGTTGCCGAAGTCCTGGAGCCCGTTGACGGAGCCGATGTTGACGATGGCCCCGCGCCCGGACGCCACCAGGTGCGGCAGTGCCGCGCGCGAGCAGCGGAACGCGCTGGTCAGGGTGAGGTCGAGGTCGCGGGCCCAGGTCTCGTCCGGGGTGTTCTCGAAGAGCGGCTCGTCCGGGGTGCAACCGAAGGCGTTGTTGACCAGGACGTCGAGGGAGCCGAGGACCGACACCGCGTGCGCGACCGCCGCCTCGACGGACTCCCGGTCCCCCACGTCGCACCGGTACGCCTCGACGGCCAGCCCCTGCCCCCGCAGCTCCGTCACGCTCCGCTCGGCCGCCGTCAGGTCCACGTCGGTGACCAGCACCCGGGCCCCTTCCTCGGCCAGCCGCCGGGCCGTCGCCGCGCCGATCCCCCGCGCCGCGCCCGTGATCAGAACCCCGTACCCCTCGAAGCGTCGCGTCGCATGCATACGGCGAACGTACTGCGCGGCCGATCACCGGGACAGGCGCGACGCGATCTGCGTCCCGGATCCCGATACCGTCTGCTCATGTCGACCTTCGTGCAGCAACTCCCCGCCCTGCTCGGTGTCGTGATAGGCGCGTTCGGCTCGTATCTGGTGGTGATGCGCGGCGAGCAGGTGCGGTTCCGGCGCGAGCGGGAGACCCGCTGGGAGGAGCGGCGGCTCGCGGTGTACGCCGACTGGGCACGGGCCGTGAAGCAGTCGGTCACGCTCACCTACCGGGTCGCCTCCCATCTCGGCAACGACCCACATCCCCACCCCCTGTCGCCCGAGGAGGCCGCGCCCCTCATGGCGGAGGCGACGACCGCCCGGGACCCCTCCGGTGAGGCACTGCTGCTCCTCGGCAGCCCGGAGGTGGTGGACAGGGCCCGCGCCTGGGTCGTCACCGTGATGGGGATGGAGGAGTTCCTTCGTGCCGGGACGCGGGACCCGGGGGCATGGCAGGCGCTGCTGGAGAGGCAGCGCGCCGGGCGGGATGCCTACTACGCCGCCGTACGCGAGGACTTGGCGCTGCCGCCCGGCCACTCCGCGCGGTGGCAACTGCCGCACGCGTCGGCGGCGGGGCTCACCGGGAGCACGCCTGCGTCCGCCCCACCGTCGGCTCCGGCGCCGCGCACCTGAACACCGTTCAGCGGTAGCCGCTGGTGTCCGCCGGCTTGCCCGCGTCCTGGACCTCGACGATGTACCGCCAGGCGTCCGGGCGGCTGCCGTCGAGGTCGGTGAAGCCGTAGGTGCGGGCGAGGGAGCCGCTGGAGAGGGACTCGCCGTTGAAGCGGGCGACCTCGGGGTCGGCGGCGAGGGCGGCGACGGCCCGGCCGACGTAGCGGGGTGTCTCCGAGATGGCGAAGTGGGGGACGCGGTCGAGGGCGTCGCGCCAGTTGTCCTCGGTGACACCGAACCCGTCGAGCATCATCTCCGAGCGGAGCCAGCCGGGGGTGAGGGCGACGGCGGTGGCTCCGCGCGGGCCCAGTTCGTGGCCGAGGGCGAACGCCATGCGCAGGACAGAGGTCTTGGCGAGGTCGTAGAAGAAGGTGGCCCGGTAGTTGGCCGCGTTGTACTCGGCCGTGCCGTCCGTCATCTCCACGACCAGGCCGCCGGGGTGGCGCAGCAGCAGGGGCAGGGCGAGGTGGTTGGTGATGGCGTGGGTCTCGACGGCGAGGCGCAGGAGCCGCAGGCCGTTGTCGAGGTCGTGCTCCCAGACGGGGCTTTCCCACTCGAAGAGCTTCTCGCCGCCCCAGATGTCGTTGACGAGCACGTCGAGCCGGCCCTGTTCTTCCGCGATCCGGTCCACCAGGGTCCGCACCTGCGCCGGTTCGAGGTGGTCGGTGGGTACGGCGATACCGTGGCCGCCCGCCTCGGTGACCAGGTCGGCGGTGTCCTCCAGGGTTTCCGGGCGGTCGTACTCGGAGCGTCGCTCGCGGGTGGAGCGGCCGGTGACGTAGACGGTCGCGCCGGCCGCGCCCAGCTCCACGGCGATTCCGCGGCCCGCTCCGCGGGTGGCTCCGGCGACGAGTGCGACCTTGCCGTCCAGCGGCTTCGACATGTCCGACCTCCTGTGTGTACGGGTGTCACCTTGGCCGACGTCGGGGGTTCCGGCGTCCTTGGGATGAGGGTGTCGTGGAAGCCGGACATCTTCTGTCGGGTTTTCGGTGGGGTGCCCAGAAGCTCGGTCGATCGGTCGATCGGTGATCGGTGATCGGTGATCGGTGATCGGTGATCGGTGATCGGTGATCGGGCGACTGCGGGTTCGTCGTGGTTGCTCGCGCGGTTCCCCGCGCCCCTTGAGGGCGCGGGGTGCTGGACTCTCCTGATCAGTGGCCCCGGTTGATCCAGTCCTCCAGGTGTGGGGCCTCCGCTCCGATCGTCGTGCTGTCGCCGTGACCGGTGCGGACGACCGTGTCGGGCGGAAGGGCGAGCAGGCGGTCGCGGATGGAGTCGATGATCGTCGGGAAGTGGGAGTACGAGCGGCCGGTGGCACCGGGGCCGCCGGAGAAGAGGGTGTCGCCGCTGAAGACCGTGCCGAGCCCCGGGTCGTACAGGCAGACGGCGCCGGGCGCGTGGCCGGGGGTGTGCAGGACGGTCAGGTCGGCGCCCGCGGCCTCGATGATCTGCCCGTCGGCCAGCCAGTGGTCGGGCAGCCGGTCGGGGTGGGTCTGCTTCCACAGCGGCAGGTCGTCCGGATGGAGCCAGATCGGCGCGCCCATGCGCTCGGCGAGGGCGGGGGCCGCGTCGATGTGGTCGTTGTGGGCGTGGGTGCAGATGATGGCCGCCAGTCGGCGCTCGCCCACGGCCTCGGCGATGGCGTCGGCGTCGTGGGCGGCGTCGATGACGACGACCTCGTGGTCGTCGCCGACCAGCCAGACGTTGTTGTCGACGTCCCAGGTGCCGCCGTCGAGGCTGAATGTCCCTGAGGTGACGAGGTGTTCGATGCGGGCGGCCATCAGAGCGTCACCACCGAGCGCAGGACGTCGCCGCCGTGCATCCGCTCGAAGGCCTTCTCCACGTCGTCGAGCCCGATGGTCTCGGTGACGAACGCCTCCAGGTCCAGGCGGCCCTGCAGATACAGGTTGATCAGCATGGGGAAGTCACGGTCGGGCAGGCAGTCGCCGTACCAGGAGGACTTCAGGGAGCCGCCGCGACCGAAGACGTCGAGGAGGGGCAGTTCGAGCTTCATCTCCGGGGTGGGGACACCGACCAGGACGACCGTGCCGGCCAGGTCGCGGGCGTAGAACGCCTGCTTGTACGTCTCCGGGCGGCCGACCGCCTCGATGACGACGTCGGCGCCGAAGCCGCCGGTCAGCTCGCGGATCGCCTCGACGGCGTCGGTGTCCTTGGAGTTGACCGTGTGGGTGGCGCCGATGCTCTTGGCGGTGGTCAGCTTCCGGTCGTCGATGTCGACGGCGATGATCTTCTCGGCGCCGGCCAGCCGGGACCCGGCGATGGCCGCGTCCCCGACACCGCCGCAGCCGATGACGGCGACGGTGTCGCCCCGGCCCACGTTGCCGGTGTTGATGGCGGCGCCGATGCCCGCCATGACGCCGCAGCCCAGCAGTCCGGCCACGGCCGGGGCGGCGGCCGGGTCGACCTTGGTGCACTGGCCGGCGGCGACGAGGGTCTTGTCCGCGAAGGCACCGATACCGAGCGCCGGGGACAGCTCCTGGCCGGTCGAGGCGAGGGTCATCTTCTGCGTGGCGTTGTGGGTGCTGAAGCAGTACCAGGGGCGCCCGCGTCGACAGGCCCGGCAGTTGCCGCACACGGCACGCCAGTTGAGGATCACGAAGTCGCCGGGGGCCACGTCCGTGACCCCCGCGCCGACCGACTCCACCACACCGGCGGCCTCATGGCCGAGCAGGAAGGGGAAGTCGTCGTTGATGCCGCCCTGCTTGTAGTGCAGGTCGGTGTGGCACACCCCGCACGCCTGCACCTTCACCACGGCCTCCCCCGGCCCCGGGTCGGGCACGACGATCGTCTCGATCCGCACCGGTTCGTTCCTGCCCGGTGCGATCACGCCGCGTACTTCCTGCGCCATGGTGAACCCTTCCGTCGATCCGAGATCGGGCGGTCGCCCGCCCCTGGTCACCCTACGGAGTGACCAGCCGGTACGGCTTCCGGAGGGGTTCGTGCGTCGTGCGTCGCGCCGGACCGGCGGGCGCCACCTGAGCCGGGGCGCGTCGTCATGCCCGTCACCGCCGGTGCGCTCGTCCTCGCCGGGCGGGGGGCTCCTGTCGGTGCGGCAGCCGCTCCCGACCCGGCGTGCGGTCCGCCGGCCCGCGCCCCCGACGTAGGCTGAAGCTCCGCGCCCCGGTCCCCACTCCCCGACCGACCTGCCGAGGAGCCTCGTGAGCACCCCTGAGACCACGACCGGGCAACAGCCGCCCACCTGGCGGCTGTTGCTCGGTTATGTACGGCCCCACCGCTGGGCACTGCTGCTGGGCGCGCTGCTGTCCCTCGTCACCGGCGCCACCGGCCTCGCGCTGCCGCTGGTGGCCCGGGAACTGATCGACGACCTCTCGCACGACCGGACCATCACCTGGGCGCTCGTCCTGATGTCCGCGCTGGTCGTCACCAACGCGGCGGTGGGCGCGGTGGGTTCGTACGTGCTGCGGCGCACCGCCGAATCGGTGGTGCTCGGCGCGCGGCGGGCCCTGTCCTCGTATCTGCTGCGGCTGCGGATCACGGCGGTGGACCGCAGCGAGCCGGGCGACCTGATGGCACGGATCACCTCCGACACCACCTTGCTGCGCGAGGTCACCACCGACACCCTGGTGGGCCTCGGCACCGGCGGGCTGACGCTGGTCGCCACGGTGGTGCTGATGGGGCTGGTGGACCCGGTGCTGCTGGCCGTGACGCTCGGCGTGATCCTGGGCGCGGGCGTGGTGTTCGGGGTGATCGTCCCCCGCATCAACCGGGCGAGCCGGGCGGCGCAGGACGCGGTCGGCGCGATGGGCGCCTCCCTGGAGCGGATCCTCGGCGCGCTGCGCACGGTGAAGGCGTCCGGCGCCGAGCACCGCGAGGAGGAGACGATCCACGCGGCGGCCGAGGAGTCGTGGCGGCAGAGCGTGCGGGCCGCCAAGTGGTCGGCCGCCGCCGGGAACACGGCCGGACTCGCCATGCAGATCGCCTTCATCACCGTGCTGGCGGTGGGCGGCGCCCGGGTTGCGACCGGCGCGATCGACGTGGGCACGCTGGTGGCGTTCCTGCTGTACGTCTTCTATCTGATGTCGCCGATACAGCAGGTCGTGGGAGCGATCACCCAGTACCAGACCGGTGCCGCCGCGCTCTCCCGCATCCAGGAGGCGCTGCGACTGCCCGCCGAACCGGCCGGCGAGCCGGCTCCCCTGCCCTCCCCCGACGCCGCACCGGCCGCCCTCTCCTTCGACGAGGTCCGCTTCCGGTACGCCGACGATCTGCCGTACGTCCACCACGGGGTGACCTTCGAGGTCCCGGCGCGGGGCATGACGGCGTTCGTGGGGCCCTCGGGCGCGGGCAAGACGACGGTCTTCTCGCTCATCGAGCGGTTCTACGACCCCGAGGCCGGGCTGATCACCGTCGACGGCCGCGATGTCGCCGAGTGGGAGCTGTCCCGGCTGCGGTCCGCGATCGGTTACGTCGAGCAGGACGCGCCCGTGCTGTCGGGGACCCTGCGCGACAACCTGCTCCTGGGCAACCCCCGTGCCGACGAGGGCGACCTCACGCGCGTGGTGAAGACGACCCGGCTGGACGGTCTGGTGGCCAAGCTCCCGCAGGGCCTGGAGACCCTGGTCGGCCACCGGGGCACCAAGCTGTCCGGCGGCGAACGCCAGCGGGTCGCCATCGCCCGCGCCCTGCTGCGCCGCCCCCGTCTGCTGCTGCTCGACGAGGCGACGAGTCAGCTGGACGCGGTGAACGAGGCGGCGCTGCGGGACACGGTCGCCGACGTGGCCCGGACGACGACGGTGCTGGTCGTGGCCCACCGGCTGTCGACGGTGACGATGGCCGACCGCATCGTGGTGATGGACGGGGGCCGGGTCCGCGCCGTCGGCACCCATCGCGAACTGGTGGCCGCCGACCCGCTGTACGCGGAGCTGGCGGCCACGCAGTTCCTCGCGACGGCCGGCTGAACGGCCGGGGCCGGTCAGAACGGGAAGTGCGCCTGCTGGGTGGCGATGGTCACCCAGCGGGTGTTGGAGAAGGCCTCGATGCCCCAGCGGCCGCCGAAGCGCCCGTAGCCGGAGGCCTTCACCCCTCCGAAGGGAACCATCGGCTCGTCGGCCACCGACTGGTCGTTGACGTGGACGATGCCGGTGCGGATCCGGCGGGCGACGGTCAGGCCGTGCGTGGCACTCTCGGTGATGACGCCGCAGCTCAGGCCGTTGTCCGTGTCGTTGGCGATGGCCACGGCCTCCGCGTCGGCGGCGAACGTCTGCAGCACGCAGACCGGGCCGAAGGACTCCTGGTAGTAGAGGTCGGCGTCCTGGGGGACGTCGGTGAGCACGGTCGCCGGGTGCACCGCGCCCTCCGGCTGCCCGCCTCCGGTGAGCACCGTGGCGCCCTTGGCGACGGCGTCCTCGACCAGCGCGGCGATCCGCCGGGCGGCGTCGGCGCTGACGAGCGGGCCGACCACCGTGTGCGGGTGGTTCGGGTCTCCGGCCTGGAGGGTGGCGACCTTGGCGGTGAACTTCCGCGCGAACTCCTCGGCCAGCGACTCGTGGACGAGGATGCGGTCGCCGGACATGCAGATCTGTCCGGCGTTCATGAAGACGCTGAAGGTGACGGCGTCGACGGCGTAGTCCACGTCGGCGTCCTCGAGCACGATGACGGCGTTCTTGCCGCCCAGCTCCAGTACGGCGGGCTTGAGGTGCTTCGCCGCGTGCGTGCCGATGATGCGGCCGACGCCGGTGGAGCCGGTGAAGTTCACCGCGCGCACCCGCTCGTCGGAGATCAGCGCCTCGGCGATCTCCGCGGCGTCCTCGGGCGCGTTGGTGACGACGTTGAGCACGCCGTCGGGCAGCCCTGCCTCCCGGAGCACGTCCGCGACCAGCAGCCCGCAGGCGATGGGCGCGTCCTCGCTGGGCTTGACGACGACGGTGTTGCCGGCGGCCAGCGGTGCCGCCACGGCCCGTACGCCGAGGATGACCGGCGCGTTCCACGGCGCGAACGCGGCCACCACGCCCAGGGGTTCGCGCACCGCGAGACTCAGCGCACCCTCCTTCTGGGTGGCGAGCACCTCGCCGCGCGGAGCGGTGATCGCGGCTGCCGCCTCGCGCAGGATGTTCGCCGCGAGCGCCACGTTGAAGTAGGCCCAGGGGCGGGTGCCGCCGGCCTCGCGCGCCATGATGTCGGCGACCTGGTCGCCCCGGCCCTCCAGCAGGTCGGCGGCCTTGAGGAAGATCGCCCGCCGGGCGAACGGGGCGAGCGCGGCCCACTCCTCGAACGCGGCGTCGGCGGCGTCCACGGCCCGGGTCACGTCCTCCGGTCCGGCCGCCGCGACCGTCGCGTACACCTCCCCCGTGTACGGGTCGAGGTCTTCGGCGGTGCGGCCGGACGTGGCGGGCACGTCCTTGCCGCCGATCAGAAGGTCACGGGTCAAGGCCATGATGCGGCTTCCTCGGGGTACGTATCGACGACGGTACGTGATCGAGCATGATCGCTCGTGAACGATCGTAGTGCGAAATTCAATTACGTTACTGTTCCGTGATGCTCTGCCCGTTTCCCGGGGGATGTCAAGAGCCCCACCACGCTGACCGCGGCGGGGCTCTCGCTCTGTTCGACCGGCTTCGCTACTGGACGGCGCCCAGCAGGCCGAGGGCGGGCGCGGCGAGGTCGGTGACCTGGTGCAGCTCGTTCAGCCGGTTCAGCTCGTGGACCTGGTTCAGGCTGTCGAGCTGCTGCGAGGGACGCGGAAGGCTCGCCTTCCGCTCCTCGGGGAGGTCGCTGACGGCGAGCGAGTCCAGCGTGGAGATCGGGCTGAAGCGGGTCGCGTCCGCCGTCGCGTCCGCGTTCGCCATCGGTGCGGCCAGACCCGTGACACCCACGGCGAGACCCACGGCGGCGACGATGCGTCGAGTTGAGATCATGCCCTCAGCAACGCTCCCCGGCCCCGGTCGGTCACGGCCGCTCACCCGTGAGGCGCACGTCCGCCACAGCACTTGCCGGGCGCCGCCCGGCGGAGGAGCCTGGCAGGAGAGGCCTTGAGCGGCCCGTCGCCCCCTGCCGGGCCCGGCCTTCGAAGGAGGTCAGCCATGGGCACCTCGACGAGCCCCGCCTTCGATGTCGAAGCGCTGCGCCGGGGCACGGAGGAAGCGGACGCGGCGACGCTGACGTCGCTCTACGCGGACGACGCCGAGATGCGCGTCGTGGACCGCAACACCCAGCCCAGCCATCCCAAGGTGCTGCACGGCCGGGACGAGATCGCCGCGATGTACGACGACGTCTGCAGCCGGGAGATGACGCACAAGATCGAGCAGTGCCTCGTCCAGGGCGATCAGGTCGCCGTCACCGAGTCCTGCGAGTACCCCGACGGGGTACGGGTCTGGGCCAGTTCGATGATCTCCCTGCGCGACGGCAAGATCATCGACCACACCCTGCTTCAGGCCTGGGACGAGTAGCCGGGGCCGTGCGGGCGGTTTCGGACAGCGGCTTTTTCGGGTCATCGTGGTGCGGTCCCGCTGCCGCTGTCCGGCGGCGACGCCATACTGTCGGGCGTGCGTGTTGCGATCATGACGGCGGGTTCCCGGGGTGACGTGGCCCCGTACACCGGGCTGGGGCACGGGCTGGCGCGGGCCGGGCACGAGGTCACGCTGGTGACGCACGCCCGGTTCGAGCCGCTGGTGGCGGGCTCGGGGGTCGCCTTCCACGCCCTTCCCGTGGATCCCCGGGCGGAGCTGGAGTCGGAGCGCGGACGGGGACTGCACCGAAGTTCCACCGGGGCCGGGAAGCTGTACCGGGCGGCGGAGATGGCCCGGAGTCTGGTGGGGCGGATGGCCGGTGATCTGGAGGCCGCCGCCCGTGCCGGTGACGTTCTGCTGCTGGCCGGCACGGTCGCGCCGCTCGGCCACGCCATCGCCCGGGGACTGTCGGTCCCGAGCCTGGGCGTCAATCTGCAACCCCTCGCGCCGACACGGGAGTTCGCCCCTCCGATGACCGGGGTCCGGTCCTGGGGCCCGGTCGGCAACAGGGTGGCCGGGCACGCGGTGAACGCGGCCGTCGAGTGGATCTTCACGGAGGAGGTGCGGCGACTGCGTACCGAGTACGGGCTCCCGCGTACCGGCCCGGTGGCCTTGCGCCGGGCCCGGGAGCGGCTGGGCCGACAGGTCTTCCACGGCTTCAGCCCCCGGGTGGTGCCCCGCCCCGGCGACTGGCGGGCCGGGCACGACGTCACCGGCTACTGGTGGCCGTACGACCGCGAGGACCGGCTGCCCGCACCGCTGCTGGACTTCCTCGACGCCGGGCCGCCCCCGGTCTTCGTGGGCCTGGGCAGCGCGACCGTGCCCGACCCGGAACGGATGAGCGGCGAGGTCGTACGGGCCCTGCGGGCGGCCGGGCTGCGCGGGGTGATCCAGCGGGGATGGGGTGAACTGCGGGGTGAGGGCGAGGACATGTGCACGGTGGGCGAGGTGCCGCACTCCCTGCTCTTCCCGAGGATGGCCGCCGTCGTCCACCACGCGGGCGCGGGCACCACGGCGGCGGGCCTGCGCGCCGGGGTCCCGGCGGTGCCGGTGCCCGTCCAGTTCGACGAGGCCTTCTGGGCCGCCCGCCTCGTCGCCCTCGGCGTGTCGCCCACGGCCGTCCCCCTGCGCGGCTTCACCTCCGGCGCACTGGCGTCCGCCCTGCGCCGCGCGACCACCGACCCCGCGTACGGCCACCGCGCCCGGACCCTGGCTGAGGAACTGCGCGGGGAGGACGGGGTACAACCGGTCCTGACGGCCCTGGACCGACTCTCCTGACGCCGGACCTCCGCCTGCCCCTCTTCTCCCACTCGTGGACCTCGGCAGCGGCCGCCCTCGGCCGCCGGCCGCCTCCTCGTCGCCGGCCTCCGACTGGTTCACCTCCCGGTCGTCGACCTTCGGCCCAGCCTCGCCCGGCCGCCACGGTTTCGGCTCCCCGACCGCTCGGCCTGGCCCTTCGGGGCGACTCCGGGCCACTCCGGGCTCAGCCTGCCCCCATCCACCGGCCTCCGCCTCAGCCGTCCCCCGGTGGTGCACGGGTTCGCAGTCACCACCCGTCGGGCCAGCTCCTCCCTCGGTCAACGTCCCTCGGCACCCCGCCTTGCCGGCTCCACCCTCCCGGTCGGCACATTCCTTCTTCGCCGACCCCGCTCCCCGCGCCCCGGCCCCCGGCCTCCGGCCGGAACCCCCCCGGTTCTCCGCCCGAGCCTCCCGCCCACCGGCGTCCGGTGCGCCCCCGCCGGTCTCGCACTCGGGGTTCACAGTCGGCAAGCCTCGGGCCGGCCGCCCCGGCTTCGGGTCAGTCCGTCTCCGGGCTTCACCCCGCCGGCCGCAGGATCCCGAGCAGCAGGCCGACCAGTTCGTCGACCACCTCGTCGAGGGGGGCGTCGACGAAGCCGGCCTGCCAGTCGTGGAGGAGGCCGTTGACGCTGCCGATGAAGGCCGTGGCGGCGATGCGGTAGTCGCGGGGGGCCGCCTCACCGCGTTCGGCGGCCGCGGTGGCCTCGGCGCAGATGAAGTCGACCCAGCGGGAGCGGCGTTCCAGGCGCTGGCGCTCCAGGCGGGGGCTGACGCCGATGATCTCGGTGAAGGTGATCCGCAGCCGGCGCGGGTCACCGGTGACGTTCGCGGCGTAGGCGCGGAACGCGGCGGTGGCGCGCTCGGCGATCGACTCGCCCTGCGCCGCCGCGAGACCGGTGAGCGCGGCCTCCTCGGCCCAGTCGTTGACCCGGAGGTGGAGGGCGGCCAGCACATCCTCCAGGGTGTGGAACTCCTCGTAGAACTGGCGGGTCGACAGTCCGGCGGCCTCGCTCAGACCCGCGATCGTGGTCGCCCGGAAGCCTGGGGTGTCGCCGAACATCTGCAGACCCGCGTCGAGGAACCGGTCCCGGCGCTCGGCCCGGCGCTCCGCCGCGGACCTGCCCCCGTACCGGCCGGTGGGCTGTTTGAGCCTGCCCGCCACGCTGCTCCTCCCGACAGATCACCGCTCGCTGCGACGGCCGGGTTCGGCCGTCGGCTGATTTTGTCGTGTCTTTGGTCTTGTGGTGAAGCGGGGCCGTTCCTTACTTTCCAGTAAGTCCATTTGAACGCTGCCGTATTCAGACTTCCCGTAGCCGCTTCCGGCCTTCACGGTCCCCGAGTCGCCTTGTCATGCCCTGAGCAAGCAGGAGGAACCGATATGTCCGTCTCCCCCACCCCCCGCCGCCGTAGGACCCGGCATGTCGGTGCCGCCGTAGCCGCGCTCGCGCTGACCGCCACCGCCGTGGCGACCGCCGGGCCCGCGAGCGCCGCGGCCGACCTGCGGGAGGTGATGTTCGTGGGCAACAACTGGGAGGGCACCGCGGACGTCATCAAGGCCTCCGGCGACTTCGCCAAGATCGGCCGGATCAACGTCATCCCCGACAAGGACGCCCGGATGGCGGAGATCAACGCCGACCCGATCCGCTGGATCGCCTACATGACGATCCGGAACAGCGTGGGCGAGGGCCACGACCAGTACGTGGACGACATGTACTCCACGCCGGACGGCTCGTCCATGGTCGTCTCCCGCCCGAGCTTCGCCGACGTGGTCTCCATCAACGTCAGGACCGGCGCCATCAACTGGCGCTTCCCGGTGTCGGGTTACCGCTCCGACCACATGGCGGTCTCCCCCGACGGCAAGCGCGTGGCGGTGTCGGCGTCGACCGGCAACACCGTGCACGTGCTGGACATCGTCACCGGCAAGCAGCTCGGGTCGTTCAAGACCGGCGACAAGCCGCACGAGAACATCTTCACCAAGGACGGCAAGTACATCTGGAACATGGCGATCGGTGACGTCAACACCCAGACCGACGCGCCCTGGCTGGACTGGACGAAGGGCGACCGCAAGATCACGGTCGCCGACGCGAACACCTTCCAGCAGGTCAAGGTGATCGACATGCGCGCGCGGCTCGACGCCATCGGGCTGAGCGACTACTCGGACGCCGTCCGGCCCGCCGCCTTCTCGCCCGACGAGACGAAGCTGTACTTCCAGGTGTCGTTCTTCAACGGCTTCTTCGAGTACGACATCGCCACCGACAAGATCACCCGCACCAAGACCCTGCCGAAGTCCCCGGGCGTCAGCGACGACCGCACCACCTTCGTCAACGACTCGCGCCACCACGGCCTCACCATGAAGCCGGACGGCACGAAGCTGTGCATCGCCGGCACGATGGACGACTACGCGACCGTCGTGGACCGCGCGACCTTCCAGGAGGGCCCGCTCGTCCCCGTCTCCAAGCCGTACTGGTCGACCGTCAGCGGTGACGGCAAGTCCTGTGTGGTCTCCGAGAGCGGCGCCGACCAGGTCACGGCGATCGACTTCGCCACCGGGAAGAAGACCGTGTCCGTCGCAGTCGGCGACCACCCCCAGCGGGTGCGCGTGGCACAGGTGCCCGCCGACTGGACCGGACCCTCGGCTAACTGAACCTGGCGGTCAGCCAGTTCGACAGCTCCGTCCGTGCCGCGCCCAGTTGCGCGGCGGACGGGGCTGTCGCGCCGTTGGTGACCAGGGCGTAGTGGAGCTTGCCCGTGTCGGCGGCGGTCAGCAGCAGACGGCGGCTGCCGGTGCCGCCCGGCTCCTTCGCGGCGGCGATCGGTGTGGACGTGGTGTACGCCGGCGGCGCCGCCGTCACCCCGAGGTCGGACACCACCGTGGTGGACGCGGTGGGGAAGGACGCCGGCAGGTGCAGCTCGGTCGGCTCCGTACTGCCGTCCGAGCGCCAGACCAGCAGGGAGTACTGGCCGGAGCCGACGAGCGAGGAGACGTTCGGCAGCGAGCTGGGCACCGGGTTCCACGTCAGGGTCGTGGAACCGTCCCGCGAGCGGTCCTCGTAGGTGAAGGCGACCGTGCTGCCCGCCGTGGCGCTCGGGTAGATCCGGTCCAGCATCCGGGCGTCCTGGCGGAGCACGGCCGTTCCGGTGTCGTCGAGACGTACGGCGGAGAGGTCCTCACCGTTCCAGCCGTCGGCCTCGGCCTGCACCTTGTCGGGGTTGTCGTTCATCAGCTCGTGGTGGCGGCCCCAGTAGATGTCCCACTGCCACTGGGAGCCGGAGAGGACCGGGCCGGAGGAGGCCGGCTTCGTCCACCAGTCGACGCCCTTCACCCGGGAGTCCAGCGCCTGGTACATGGCCTTGTAGACCGTGGGCGCCTTGTCGGAGACCGAGCCGCTGAGCGGGTGTCCGAACTCGCTGACGACGGCCGTGGTGCCCCCGGCGGCGGCCCGGTCGCGCACGGTCCCGAAGTCGTTCACGTACTGACCGTTCTCCGCCTTGCCCCACATGAAGACGCCGGAGATCGCCTTCTGGTCGTAGAAGTGGGTGTTGAAGACGTAGCGCGGTCCGATGGTGCCCGCGTCGAGGAGTCCGCCCTCCTGCTTCTGGAAGTCGATGTTGGCGTTCCAGAAGAGGTTCGGCTCGACGAAGGCCGGCTTCGCCTGCCAGCCCGCCGCGTCCATCCGGGAGCGGAACCTGACGTAGAACGGCCACAGGACGTCCTTCTCCCACGTCCTGCTGGTCTGCCCCGAGTCGAGGACGCCGGGATGCGGCTCGTTCCACGGGTCGAAGCCGACCACGCCCTGGAACTGGGCGGACGTGAGGTTGGACTTCACGTACGCCATCGTCTTCTGCGCGGTGTCCAGGAAGGAGTCCTGGACACCGTAGGTGTTGTGCCAGAAGTCGTACGTCGACTTCGTCACCGCCGCGTTGGAGGTGATGTTCTGGCCCCAGAACGGGCAGACCCCGCAGTACTCGTCGGGGTAGTCGCCGAGGTCCACGGCCCACTTGGGGGCGCCGTCGCCGGTGTACCAGCTGTCGGAGTCGAACAGCCAGCGGGAGTACAGGTCCTGGTGGAAGTCGGGATAGACCCTGATCCCCGCGTCCAGGAACGCGCCCATCTGCGCGGTGGCCGCCGCGAGGTAGGTGGTGCTCACCTGCCCGCGCACCGGTTCCGCGTACGCCCAGGAGAGCAGGAAGCGGACGGAGTTGCCGCCGCCCAGTGCCCGGAGCGCGGTCGCCGACTTCCTCGCGTCGGCGACCGAGGCGAAGGGCAGCCCGTTGTTCTCCTTGAGTTTCGTCTCACCCGAGACGTTGTAGCCGCGCAGGACGACCTCGCGGCCGAGTCCGTCCTTGAAGCGGCCGCCCTCGACGGTGAGGGTGGCCGCGGCCTGCGAGTCGAACCAGAGATCATCAGTGAGAGCGGAGGCGGGCTGGATGGGGCCCGCCGTGGTCAGGAAGCCGGTGACGAGTACCAGGACACCGAGCAGACGAGTGCGCAATCTTGACATGTCCGCCACATTCGACATGTGCACTACCGTCCCAATGGTCAGGCGGGCCGTCAATAGCAACTGACGCACGAGTAAGTACCCGTTTTCGCAAGACAGTTCACCTACCCCGACCGATTCTTTGCCCTGCGCGACCCGGAGGGCCCTTGTGCGCCCGCGCGGGGACCCGATAAAGACCCCCTTCGCCCTCCTGTCCCAGGACTCCCACGCGCCGCTCCCGCGAAACGCCGCTCAGACACCCGTCCGGCGGGTCAGGTGCAGCAGGTACTCCTTGCGGTCGAGAGGATTGAGGTCGGTACGCGGCCGGGAGGGGACGGCCGCACAGCCGACGGGCGCATAGTGGTCGAACGCCGTCTCCAGCTCACCCTCCCCGTTGGTCGGTCCGGGCAGCCGCTGCTCCAGCGCGTGCACCCGGGCGGCGGGCACCAGCCCCTCCAGCCGTACGGCCGCCCCGCTCGTCCGGGTCTGCCGGGGTACGGCACGCAGCGCGGCGAGCACCGGCAGCACCGCGCCCAGGGTGTCCGCCGGGGCGTCGACCCGGAAGCGGTGCATCGGCTCGTGGACGCGGGTGCCGGCCCGCCGCAGGGCGTCCGTCAGCACCAGCGGGGTCAGCCCGCGGAAGTCCGCGCCCGTGCTCGACATGCTCTTGTCGAAGCCCTGGTGGGCGTGGCTCTGCCGGGGCGAGTAGCCGGAGTGCGTCATCGTGACCGTGCAGTCGGGGACCCGCCAGCCGTGCAGCCCCTGCTCCAGCGTCTCCCGGACGGTGTCCTCGACGGCCTTGAAGAAGGCGTACGGCATGGACCCCAGCTCCACCTCCAGCCGGAAGGCGACCCCGGAGCCGACCGGCGCCGGTTCCACCCGCAGCCCGATCGTCGCGAGGAAGGGGTTGCCGTCCTTCTTGTTGAACTCGACGGCCGCGCCGACCCCGGCGAGACGCTCGACGCAGATGGTCGTCGTCTCGCGGAAGGCGACGTCGAGGCCGTACTCGTCGGCGAGCGTCGCCTGCACCACCTCCTTCTGCACCTCCCCGTACAGCGACACGGACATCTCCCGCCGGAGTTCGTCGTGGCGCAGGCCGATCAGCGGGTCCTGCTCGGCGAGTTGGGTGAGGGCGAGGTGCAGGGCGGCGCCGTCCTCGGCGCGGGCGGGGAGGACGACCGTTTCGAGGGTGGGCGGGGCGAAGTGGTGCCCGTAGGCCGCCGCCCGCTCCCGGGGCGCGCCGACGGTGTCGCCGATCCGGATGTCGGCGAGGCCCCACAGCCGGGCGATCCGGCCCGCCGACACGGCGCTCGCGCGCACGTCCGCGCCGCCTTCGAAGACGCTGATCGCGGTGACCTTGCCTTCGCGGGCGCCGTCACGGAAGGCCAGTCGGTCGCGGACGCGTACGGTTCCGGCGAACATCCGCACATAGGCGATCTTCTCGCCCGCCGGGCCGCGCTCGACCTTGAAGACGGTGCCGGAGGGCGGGGCCGCCGCTTCTCCGTCTCCGCCGCCCTCCGTGTCGCCCCCATGGTCCGCGTCCGTCGAGGGCAGCAACTCCCGTATGCCGTCGACGAGTTCGGCGATCCCCGATCCCGTGATCGCCGAGCCGTGGAACACCGGGTGGACCAGGGCCCCGCCGGTCCGGGCGGCGAGGGCCGAGCGCAGCCGGGCCTCGGGGACGGCCGTCTCGTCGTCGACGTAGGCGGCGAGCAGGTCGTCGTCGTACTCGGCGAGGAGTTCGAGGAGCCGGGGCGGGAGAGGGTCGTAGGGGAGGAAGTGGGCCTCGGGTGTGCCGAGTTCGGCGACCTCGCCCATGGGGACGATCGCCGGGGTGAGGCGTGCCGCGATGCTCTCCAGCAGGTCCTGGTGGCGCGCGCCCCGGCGGTCGAGCTTGTTGACGAAGATCAGCGTGGGGATGCGCAGGCGTCGCAGGGTGCGCATCAGGACCCGGGTCTGCGCCTGAACCCCTTCGACGGCCGAGACGACCAGGACGGCGCCGTCGAGCACGTCGAGCACGCGCTCCACCTCGGCGATGAAGTCGGGGTGGCCGGGGGTGTCGATGAGGTTGACGGTGAGATCGTCGATCGCGAACGAGACGACGGCGGACTTGATGGTGATGCCGCGTCGCCGTTCCAGGGCGAGGGTGTCCGTGCGGGTGCTGCCGTCGTCGACGCTGCCGATCTCGTCGATGACTCCGACGGTGTGCAGCAGGCGTTCGGTCAGGCTGGTCTTACCTGCGTCGACGTGCGCGAGGATGCCGAGGTTGAGCGTGCGTGACAAGCGTCATGTCCTTCGAAATGGGGTGCATTCCTTCCTGGTGGGACATGGACGCTGCGCGCATCGGGGGCTCTCCTTGATCGCTCGGGGGTTCCTTCGCAGTGAAGCAGAGCGGTTTGCGCGGTCGCAAATGGTTTCCGGGCCCCCGGCGGGCGGTGCGGGCCGAGTCGGCGGACGCTGGAGGCACGGGGCGGTGGCGAGAGGAGCGGGTCCGTGCGTGAGGTTCTTCCGGCGCTCGGCGCCTGGTACGCGGCGGGCTCCCCCTTCGGGCTGGCCACGGTCGTCGCGGTCAGCCGCAGCGCGCCGCGCGGGCCGGGGGCCGCCATGGCGGTCGGGCCCGGTGACGAGGTCGTGGGCAGCGTCTCCGGAGGGTGTGTGGAGGGCGCGGTGTTCGAGCTGGCCCGGGAGGTCGTGGCGTCCGGGGAGGCGCGGCTGGAGACCTTCGGTTACAGCGACGAGGACGCGTTCGCGGAGGGGCTGACGTGCGGTGGGGAGATCACGCTGCTGGTGCGGCGGGTGACGGCGGCCGAGGACCTCGCCTTCGGGCGGGTCGCGGAGTCCGTGGGCGTCGGGCACCCGGTGACCGTGGCGACCGTGCTCGACGGCCCGGCCCCGCGCGGCGCCACCCTCGCCGTGTGGCCGGACGCCGCGCCCGCCGCCCCGGGCACCCTCGGCACGCTCGGTTCGGCGGGGCTGGACGTGGCCGTCGTCGACGACGCGCGGGGTGAGCTGGCCCAGGGTGCCACCGGGCGACGGCACTACGGGCCGCACGGCGAGCGGCGCGAGGACTCGGTCACCGTCTTCCTGCACTCCTTCGCGCCGCCGCCCCGCATGCTGGTGTTCGGCGCGATCGACTACGCGGCGGCGGTCGCCCGTATCGGCGACTTCCTGGGCTACCGCGTCACGGTGTGCGACGCCCGCCCGGTCTTCGCCACCCCGAAGCGCTTCCCCGCCGCCGTCGAGGTGGTCGTCGACTGGCCCCACCGCTATCTGCGCGGCACGCGGACCGACGACCGCACGGTGATCTGCGTCCTCACTCATGACCCCAAGTTCGACGTGCCGCTTCTGCGGGAGGCGTTGCGCCGGCCGGCCGCGTACATCGGGGCGATGGGCAGCCGCCGTACGCACGACGACCGGGCGCGGCGGCTGCGGGAGGCGGGGCTCGACGCGGCCGAGCTGTCCCGGCTGCGCTCCCCGGTCGGCCTGGACCTCGGCGCCCGTACGCCGGAGGAGGTGGCCGTGTCCGTGGCGGCGGAGATCGTCGCGCTGAGGTGGGGCGGCAGCGGGGTGCCCCTGACGGCGACGACCGGGATGATCCATCCCCCGCCGGACCCGTCCCGGTGAGCCCGGGGGCGAGGGCCTCGGTCAGGTCCCCGGTCAGGTCCGGGGCGGCAGTCGGTGCAGCCGGACGTCCGTGAGCCGGCCGTCAGCGGCCGTCGCCGTCATGTAGGTGCAGTGGGGCTGGCGGCGGCGGTCGGTCGGGGAGCCGGGGTTGAGCAGGCGCAGGCCGGTGGCCGTGGTCGTGTCCCAGGGGATGTGACTGTGGCCGAAGACGAGGACGTCGGTCCCGGGGAAGCGGGCGGCGCAGCGCGGCTCGCGGCCCTGGGCGGGACCCGTCTCGTGGACGACGGCGAGGCGTAGCCCGGCCAGTTCGGCGTGGGCGACCTCGGGGAGGCGGGCGCGCAGGGCGGGGCCGTCGTTGTTGCCGTACACGGCGATCAGCCGGCGTGCACGGGTCTCCAGGAGGTCGAGGGTGTCCTCGTCGACCCAGTCGCCGGCGTGGACGACCACGTCGGCCTCCGCGATCTCGGCGAGAAGCCGCTCGGGCAGCGCCTTGGCGCGCTTGGGCAGGTGGGTGTCGGTCGTCAGCAGGAGGCGCACGGAGACAGGGTCGCATCCGGCGAGGGCCGTACGCCGTCGGCGGCGCGGGAGCCACCGGGCGGGCGCGCGTCACGCGACAGCACCCGCACCGACACCCGGCCCCGCACGCGCAGCCGCGTCCGCACGCACACCGACCCGCCGGCCGCTCGGCCGGTCCGGCCGGTACCCGCCTCAGTCGAGGGGGATCTCCGCCCACACCTGCTTCCCGCCGCTGACGGGGACGGTGCCCCAGGCCGTGGACATGGCCTCGACGAGGAGAATGCCGCGGCCGCCGGTGGCCTCCCAGCCGATGACCGTGGGCTTCGCCGGCGTACGCGGGGAGGAGTCGGCGACCGCGACGCGCAGACGGTCGGCCAGGAGGGTGAGATCGAGGCGCACGCGGCCGTCGGTGTGGACGAGGGCGTTGGTGACGAGTTCGGAGACGACGAGGAGCACGGTGTCGGCCGTGGACTCCACGCCCCAGCGGCGCAGGACGCGCCGGGTGTAGCGGCGGGCCTGGCCGACCGCCTGGGGGACCCGCCAGACGCTCCAGTTCTCGCGCTGGGGGCGCAGGGCCATGCCGTCGTAGCGCACGAGGAGCAGGGCCACGTCGTCGTCGCGGTTGGCGCCGCCGAGCAGGGTGTCGGCGACCACGCCGAGGTGGGCGGGGTCGGCGGCGGCCAGTTCGGCGGCGAGATGGTCGAGGCCGTCCTCCACGTCGACGTCGGCGGACTCCACGAGGCCGTCGGTGGTGAGGGCCAGCAGTGTGCCGGGGGCCAGCCGCAGGGGGCTCATCGGGAAGTCGGCGCGCATGACGACGCCGAGCGGCGGTCCGCCCTCCGACTCGCTGATCTCGGTGGAGCCGTCCGGGTGACGCACCACCGGCGGGATGTGTCCGGCGCGCACGTACCAGGCGGACCCCTCCTCCATGTCGATGTCGACGTAGCAGCAGGTGGCGAAGAGGTCGGTCTCCATGTCCATGAGGAGCCGGTTGGCGTGCGAGACCACGACGTCCGGGGGGTGCCCCTCGACGGCGTAGGCGCGCAGGGCGGTGCGCATCTGGCCCATGAGAGTGGCGGCGCCCGCGTTGTGGCCCTGGACGTCGCCGATGACGAGGGCGACGTGGTTGTCCGGGAGCGGGATGACGTCGTACCAGTCGCCGCCGACCTCCAGACCGGCGGTCGTGGGCAGATACCGGGCGACGGCGACCGCGCCCGGCAGCTGGGGCAGCCGGCGCGGCAGGAGGGTGCGCTGGAGCATGCCGACGAGTTCGTGCTCGGCGTCGAAGGCGTGGGCCCGCATCAGGGCCTGCCCGGCGAGGCCCGAGGCCGCGGTGAGCAGGGCGCGCTCCTCGGGGCCGAAGTCGTGGGGGTTGTCCCAGCCGATCAGACAGGCCCCGGCCATCCGGCCCCCGGCGGGCAGCGGGAGGACGGCCAGGCCGCCGGGGCCGACCTCGGCGAGGGCGGGCTCCAGATCGGCGCCGGCGGGCCAGATCCCGGCGCGTCCCTCGCGGATTGCGGTGGCGAGGGTCGGCATGGTGCGCACGGGCGCGTCGGGCCACTCGGAGCGCCATTCGGAGCGCCACACCTCGGGCCAGACCTCCGGCTGCGGCGGATCGAGGACGGTGACGACCAGGCGGTCTCCCTCCAGCTCGGCGAGGGCGATCCGGTCGGCCCGCAGCGGCTTGCGCAGGGCGGTCACCACGGCCTGGCTGACGTCACGGACCGTGCCGGCGGTGGCCAGGGAGGCGGCGAGGCGCTGGATGCGGGCCACGTCGCCGCGGCCGGTGCGCAGGGTGGAGGCGTCGGCGACGGTGCCGACGAGGCGGGCGGGCCGGTCCTCGCCGCCGGGCAGGATCCGGCCGCGCAGCCGGAGCCACTTCTGCTCCCCCGAGGGCTGCAGGATGCGGAACTCCAGCTCCCGGTCGCCGATCGACATGTGATCCGCCTCCACGACGGACATCAGCGCGGGCAGGTCCTCGGGCACGGTGAGCGCGATCAGGGTCTCCACCCGGCCGTCGAAGTCGTCCGGGCCCATGCCGAACAGTTCCAGCAGCCCCTCGTCGACCTCCACCCGCCCGGTGTCCATGGCCAGGTCGAACGAGGCGCCGGGTCCGGCGGGCGGCGCGGGTGCGGAGCTGGTGACCGCCTCGGCGAGCAGGTCGAGGCACTGCCGGTCCTCGGACCCGAAGGCGTCCGCGCCGTCGCCGACGGCGACGAGGCAGCCGCGTTCACGCAGCGGAAGCACGCCCAGTGAGAAGTCCTCGGCGTGGGCCCGGCGGACGTCGGCGTCGTGCTGGAGGTCGGCGGGGGCGAGCCAGCGCCGCCGGCCCGAACGGCACACCTCGGCGACCGGGGCGGTACCCGCCGCCGGATAGCTGTCCCGGAGCCCGTACAGGTTCCTCGGGACGCCGGCGGAGCCGGCCAGCAGCAGCGCCTGGCCCTCGCCGTCCGGGAGGTACACGGCGGCGACGGTCGCACTCGTGAACACGAGCACCTGTTCGAGGATGGCGTGCAGCCGCTCGTGCGGATCGAGATGGCCGCCGAGCGACTTGAGCGCGAGTTCGGCACGCAGCGTCCTCGTTCCGCGTTCCGCAGCGCCTGCACTGACCACGTCCGCAATTACAGCGCTTCCGGCACGGTCGCGCAGCCCCTGGGACCGTTCCGCCGGGTCGGCGGCCCGCCGCGGGCTGCCCGTTTCGAAGAACGTCGAACACATCTTTACGCGTGCGTTCCGCACGGTGAGCGCGTGACAGCCGTGACGGGTTTCTGGTGACAGCCGTGACTGTCGGGCGCGTCGGCGGGCTGGAAGGCTCGTCGTCACTTGGCCCAGGGAGCGACGGCACACGACCCGGGGGAACCGGCATGGACAAGCGGTACGAGGCGTACGCGCTCGCCGACAGACACTTCTACGAGACACCGGACCGGCTCTCGGCCGGCGACCGCGCCGGCGCGGCGGCTCCCGGTTACGCGACCGCCGGGCGCGCGGTCCCCGAGGGCTGGCGGGCCGCCCGGATCGGGGACTGGCTGACGCTGACACCGGTCGACGACGGCGGGCGGCCCCGTCCCGGGCCCACCCAGGGATGGAAGGTGCACGCCTCCGCCACTCGGGGGAACGCGGACCGGATCGCGGCGATCGTGTGGGACTACTGCGTGACCCGCGGCATCCCGTTCAAGTTCGTGCCGGGCCCGCATCTGCTGCATCTGCGCAACGCCAAGTACGCGGCCCGCGACACCAGCGGCAAGTTCGTCACGGTCTACCCGGCCGACGAGGAGCAGCTGCACCTCGTCCTGTGCGAGCTGGGCGACCTCCTCAAGGGCCTCGACGGGCCGTACATCCTCACGGACCTGCGCTGGAACGAGGGACCGCTGTACGTCCGCTACGGCGCCTTCGCCCGCTCCTTCGTCGTCGACGAGCGCGGCACGCTCGTCCCGGCCGTCCGCGACGGCGCGGGCACCCTGGTGCCGGACCAGCGCAAGCCGACCTTCCATGTGCCCGCGTGGGTGACCCTGCCCGCGTTCCTGGAGCCGCAGCTGGCGGCGCGCAACACGACCACCGTCGGCGATCTGCCGTACCGCATCGACAAGGCCCTGCACTTCTCCAACGGCGGCGGGGTGTACGTCGGCACGGACACCCGTGACGGCCGCCGGGTCGTCCTCAAGGAGGGGCGCCCGCACGCCGGGCTGGCCGCCGACGGGGCCGACGCGGTGACCCGGCTGGAGCGGGAGAAGGACGCGCTGGAGCGGCTGGCCGGGCTGGGGGTGGTGCCCGAGGTGCGCGACTGGTTCACGCTCGGCGACCACCGCTTCCTCGTCATGGACTTCGTCGAGGGCCGCCCGCTGAATTCCTGCGTCGCCGAACGGCACCCCCTGCTGGCCCCGGACCCCGAGCCGGACGCGGTCGCCGCGTACACGGCCTGGGCGCTGCACGTGCACCGGGCCGTCGAGGAGGCGGTGGCGGCGGTGCACTCGCGCGGGATCGTCTTCAACGACCTGCACGTCTTCAACATCATGGTCGCGCCCGACGATCGGTCGGTGTCCCTCCTCGACTTCGAGGCGGCGGCGCCCGCCGAGGACGACGGCCGCCAGACCGTCGCCCACCCCGGCTTCCTCGCGCCCCCGGACCGCACCGGCCAGGACGTCGACCGCTACGCCCTGGCGTGTCTGCGCCTCGCGCTGTTCCTGCCGGTCACGTCCCTGTTCGTGGTGGAGCGGGAGAAGGCCGCCCATCTGGCCACGGTGATCGCCGAGCAGTTCCCGGCGGTGCCGCGCGCGTTCCTCGACGAGGCGGTCGCGGAGATCACCCGCGCGGGCGGCGCCGCCGGCCACCGGCCGGCCGGCGCACGGGGGACACGCGCCCCGGAGGGCGACTGGTCCCTCGCCGAGCCCGGGGACTGGCCGTACAGCCGTGACTCGATGGTCAAGGCGATCCTGGCCTCGGCCACGCCGGAGCGCGACGACCGGCTCTTTCCCGGGGACGTCGCCCAGTTCTCCGACGGCGGCGGACTCGGCCTCGCGCACGGAGCGGCGGGCGTCCTGTACGCGCTCGCGGAGGTCGGCGCGGAGCGCTACGAGGAGGGCGAGCGCTGGCTGCTCGACCACACCGCCCCGGTGCCGATCGGGACCCCGCTCGGCCTGTACGACGGGCTCGCGGGCGTGGCCCTGACCCTGGACCGGCTGGGCCACCGGCAGCGGGCCCTGGACCTGGTCGAGCGGATCCTCGGCGAGAAGTGGCACCGGCTGTCGTCCGACCTGCGCGGGGGTCTGGCCGGGCTCGGCCTGGTGCTGGACGAGCTGGCGCGGAGCACCGGTGAGTCGGGGCTGCGGGAGCGGGCGGCCGAGGCCGCGCGCCTGCTCGTCGACCGTCTCGCCGAGCCCCGCCCGGCTCCGCCGCGCCGCCGCGCCGGCCTGCTGCGCGGCGCGAGCGGTCCCGCCCTGTTCCTGCTGCGCCGGTACGAGGCGACGGGTGATCCCGCGCTGCTCGCCTCGGCCGGTGAGGCGCTGCGGCAGGACCTGGAGTGCCTGGTCGAGCAGAAGAACGGCGGTCTGGCCGTCGACGAGGGATGGCGGACGATGCCGTATCTCGGCGACGGGAGCGTGGGCGTCGGCATGGTGCTCGACGACTACACGGCCGCGGCCGGCACCGCGACGGACGGACCCGGGGCGGGTGCCTTCGGAACGGGCGCCTTCGCGGCGGCCGTCTCCCGGGCGGAGGACGCCATGGCCCGGGGAACCCTCGGCGTGGAGAGCTTCGCGGAGGGCTTCGCCCGGATCCGTGCGGGCGTCCTGGCCGCCGCGACCTACCGTTTCTACGCTCAGCCGGGGCTGTTCGAGGGTCGCGCCGGGATGATCCTGCACCTCGCCCGGACGGGCGCCCCGCGCGAGGCGCTGACGGAACAGATCGCCGCGCTCGGCTGGCACTCCATGCCGTACGAGGGGCAACTGGCCTTCCCCGGCAACCACTTGATGCGGCTCTCCATGGACCTCGGTACCGGGACGGCGGGTTGCCTGCTGGCGCTCGGCGCGGCACACGCCGCCGACGACGCCACGGCGCATCTTCCGTTCCTGCCGCCGCTACGACGGCGGCCCCTATGACGCGGTTCCGCCACCCGGCGGAGTCGTGACGCAACACCCCCGTCCCCAAGGCCCCTGAGCGGGCCACGACCGAAAGGAATCGACATGGCACTCCTCGACCTGCAGACGATGGAAGCCGACGAGACGACCGGCACCGGCGGGCCCAGCTCCCTGAGCGTCCTGTCCTGTGTGAGCGCGGCCAGCATCACGCTCTGCCTCTGACCCGGCCGGGGCGTCCGGGTGCTCCCGGGCGTCCGTCGGACCGGCACGGCGGCTGAGCCGCGCCGACGGCTCCGGACGGTTCCTCTCCCCTGCCTGGGGAGGGGCCGTCCGGGGCTCACTCACCTCCGCGTCACTGTCACACGGCGGTGGTGCGACCTCCGTCTCCGCCCCTTCGCCCCCTTCGTCCCTCCGCCCCTTCGTCCGGTCATCCCGGTCACCCGGTCATCCCACGTCAGGACGGGTATGACGACCTTCTCCGAAGCCGGCGCCCCCGGCCCGGCCGCCGCGTCCCTCTCCCTGCCGCGCTCCATTGTCCGGCACTCCGGCCCCCGTGGTGCGGTCCTGGCACTCGTGTCCATGACCGCGACGGGGGCGAACCTGTCGCTGCCGCTCGCCCTCGGGCGGGCCCTGGATCTGCTGCTGGCCGGCGACCCGGGCGCCTCGCGCCGGGTGCTGTGGTGCGCCGGGCTGGTTCTCGCCGTCGCCGCCCTGGACGCGGTCGAGACCGTCCTCGCCGGGACCACGAACGCCCGGTCCACCGCCTGGCTCCGCCACCGCACGATCGGACACGTACTGGCGGTGGGACCACGGGCCGTCGGCCGGTTCGGGCCGGGGGACCTGGTGGCCCGGCTCGTCGGGAACGCGGCCCAGGCGGGAACGGCGCCCGCCACCGTCGCCGCGCTTCTCGCGGCGCTCGTCGGGCCGTTGGGCGCGGTGGTGGCCCTGGGCCTGATCGACCCGTCCCTCGCGGTGGTGTTCCTGGTCGGAGCGCCGCTGCTCGCGCTGCTGCTGCGCGCGCTCGCCCGGGACTCCTCCGACTGCGTCGCGCGTTATCAGCGGGCCCAGGGGCGTGTCGCGGGCGGCCTGGCCGAGGCCGTCGCCGGACACCGCACGATCGCCGCCGCGGGCATCGCCGACCGGACCGTCGCCCGCGTCCTTCGCCCCCTGCCCGAACTCTCCCGCGCAGGGCACCGGATGTGGCGGGTCCAGGGCCGGGCCGCCGCGCGAGCGGCCGCCGTGGCACCCCTGCTGCAGCTCTCCGTCGTGGCCACCGCGGGCGTCCTGATGACCCGGGACCGTCTGTCCGTGGGCGAGTTGCTCGCCGCGTCCCGCTACGCGGTGCTGGCCGCCGGCATCGGCGTCCTGGTCGGCCATGTCTCGGGCCTCGTCCGCGCCCGGGCGGGGTCGGACCGGCTCGCCGAGATCCTGACCGAGCCCCCGACCGCGTACGGCGAACGGCTGCTCCCGCCGCCGGGGCGGGGCGCCCCCGAGGGGCGGCTGGAACTGCGCTCCGTGACCGTCCGCCGCGGGGGGCGCACCGTGCTGGACGGGGTCGATCTCGTCGTACCGGGCGGGACCACGCTGGCCGTCGTGGGCCGGTCCGGAGCGGGCAAGTCGCTGCTCGCGGCCGTCGCGGGGCGGCTCACGGACCCGGACGAGGGAGAGGTACGGCTCGACGGGGTGCCCCTGCCCGAACTGGACCGCCGGGAGCTGCGCCGGGCGATCACCCACGCCTTCGAACGCCCGGCCCTGCTGGGCGAGTCCGTGGAGGACACCATCGCCTTCGGTGTCCCCCGGCCCTCCCCCGCCCGCGTCCGGGAAGCGGCCCGCGCCGCGCACGCCGACGCCTTCGTCCGGCGCCTCCCCGACGGCTACGCCACCCCGTGCGCCGACGCCCCCCTGTCGGGCGGGGAGGTCCAACGCCTCGGTCTCGCCCGGGCGTTCGCCCGCGACAGCCGGCTCCTCGTGCTCGACGACGCCCTCTCCAGCCTCGACACCGTCACCGAGCAGCACATCACCGCCGCGCTGCTGCGCCCCACCGGCGGCAGCCGCCTGATCGTCGCCCACCGCGCCACCACGGCCGCCCGCGCGGACACGGTGGCATGGCTGGACGGGGGGAGGGTCCGGGCGGTGGGGCCCCACGCCACGTTGTGGCGGACGGCGGCGTACCGGGAGCTGTTCGCAGAGGGGGGCGAGGAGGGCGTCTCCGCCTCGTCCGGCGCGGGCGGGGCGAAGGCCGCCGAGGACGACATACCCCCGTACGGCGGTTCGTGATGGGCGACCGGGACGAACGTCGACCGACCGACCGGCCGGCCACCGGACCCGGCCGGTCGGGACAACCGATCCCTCCACCCGGCCTCCCCCGTCGCGGCTTCCGCTTTCTCCGGCGCCGGGCGCGGGTCGTCGTCACGCTGGTGCTGTGGTCCGTGCTGGAGACGGTGCAGACGTTTCTGACGGGGTACGCGCTGGCGCGGGCCCTCGACGAGGGGTTCCTGGCCGGGCGCGCGGGCGTCGGGCTGGGGTGGCTCGGGGTCGGGGCGGGGGCGGTGCTGGTCGGGGCGTTCGGGACCGGGCGGGTGTACGGGGGTGTGGCGGGGCTGGTGGAGCCGTTGCGGGACCGGCTGGTGCGCGGGGTGGTCGGGCGGGGGGTGCGGGAGGCGGACGGCGGGGCCCTGTCCGGGCTCACCCAGCAGGTGGAGATCGCCCGGGACACCTTCGCCGGGCTGGTGATGGTGTCGCGCTCGTTCCTGTTCACCGCCGCCGGGGCGCTCGTCGGACTCTTCTCGCTGGCGCCGCCGCTGCTGCTCGTGGTGGCGCCCCCGCTGGTCGCGGGCGTGGCCCTCTTCCTGGCGACGCTCAGGCCGCTGGCCCGACGGCAGGAGACCTTCCTCGTCGCCGACGAGGCGCTCGCCGACCGGCTCGGCGACGTCTGCCCCGGGCTGCGCGACATCACGGCGGCCGGCGCGGAGGACATCGTCGCCGCAGACACCGGCCGTCGCGTCGACGCCGAGCACCGGGCCGCCCGCGCGCTGGCCCGCTGGGGCGTCGTCCGCGTCGCCGCCCTCGCGATCGGCGGCCATCTGCCCGTCGTCCTGCTGCTGGCCACCACACCCTGGCTCGTGGCCCGGGGCGTCACCGCGGGCTCCCTGATCGGCGCCCTCGCCTACGTCACCCAGTCCCTCCTGCCCGCCCTCCAGAACCTGGTCCACGGCCTCGGCACCAGCGGCTCCCGGCTCGTGGTGGTACTGCGCCGCCTGCTCCCGCCGGGCGACCCGCCTCACCCTCCCGACCCGCCGGCCACCTCGCCCCTCCCCACCCCGTCCGCTCCCGGCGGCGCTCCCGCCCTCTCCCTCTCCTCGGTCACCTTCGCCTACGGCTCCTCCGCCACCCCCGTCATCGACGACCTCAGCCTCCACATCGCCCAGGGCACGCACCTGGCCGTCGTCGGCCCCAGCGGCATCGGCAAGTCCACCCTCACGGGGCTCGCCGCGGGCCTCCTGCGCCCCCGGCACGGCACCGTCCGCTTGTGCGGGGAGCCGGTACCCGGCGCCACAGCGCATGCACATCGGGTGCTCATTCCGCAGGAGGCGTACGTCTTCGGGGGATCCCTCGCCGAAAACCTCGGCGAACTGCGGCCGAAACCCGTGCCCGAGGAGGAGCTGTGGGGCGCCGCGGAGGCCGTGGGGCTCACCGAGGTGATGGTCCGGCTGGGCGGTCCGGCCGCCGAGGTCGACCCGCGCGCGCTGTCCGCCGGGGAGCGGCAGCTCATCGCGCTGGGCCGGGCGTACCTGTCGCCGGCGCCGGTCGTGATCCTCGACGAGGCGACCTGTCACCTGGACCCGGAGGCGGAGGAGCGCGCGGAACGGGCCTTCGCCCGGCGGCCGGGCACGACCCTCGTGGTGGTCGCCCATCGCGTCAGCTCGGCCCGCCGCGCCGACCGGGTGCTGGTCATGGACGGGCGGTCCGTCGCCCACGGGGAGCACGGCGAGCTGCTGGCCCGCTCGCCGCTCTACCGGGACCTGGTCGGCGCCTGGTCCCCCGTACCGGCTCCGCCGCACCCGCGCGGCGGGCGCTGGTCAGAGCCAGCCCTCCCCCTGCGAGATCCGGATGGCGTCGATCCTGTTGCGCGCCCCGGTCTTACGGGTGATGGCGGCCATGTAGTTGCGCACGGTCCCGTGCGAAAGGTGCAGGCTGCCGGCGATCTCGGCCACCGAGGCACCCTCGGCGGCCAGGGATAACACGCTCAGCTCGCGGCGCGTGAACGGCATCTCGGCGGCCTTGAGGAACCCGAAGCCGAGGGAGTCGTCGACGAAGCGTCGCCCTCGGGCGACCTCGCGTATCGCCGACACCAGCCGCCGGGGCGAGCCCTTCTTGTCCACGTACCCGAGGGCCCCGGCCTCCGCCGCGCGTTTCAGCAGGCCGGGTCTGCCCGCGTGGGCCAGGACCAGCAGCCCGGGGGCGGGGCCGCCCGCGCCGCGCAGATCGCCGAGGGGCGGGATGCCGACCGCGTCGGCGCAGTCCAGGTCCGCCGCGCAGACGTCCGGCCGCAGGGACCGGACACGGCCCGGCGCCGCGCGCCAGGACGCGTCGTACACCACCAGGTCGGGTTCCTGGCGCAGCCACTCCGCGAGGACCGACCTGACCAGACATTCGTCGTGCACGAGCAGTACCCCGATCACGTTCGCCCTCCGCCTCCCGGCCCACCGATGTCCTCCGCCCCAAGCGCGTGCCCATTGTCGGCGTCCCCGACCACACGCCAGGGCACGGAGAACCAGCCATCGGGGGGCGTGGGGGCGCACTCACGGCGCCCGTGCGCGAGCGCGCGCATCAGGCGAGGGGGCATGGGCCGGGCGGGAGGGGGTACGGCGGTTCTCGGGGCGGGCGCTCGCCGTGCGTGGGCGGCCCCCTAGGAGGAGCCTGGACCCTGGAACCGTCGCGCGGCCGTGCGAGGAGGTGGTGGGCATGTCCGACGTCCATGCGTCCGCGGGGCGGACGACCATGGAGACGGCCCGTGTCGGCCATCCGCTGCTCTCCCTGGCACTGGCCTCGATGATGGACGACGTCGGGGCCCACTCCGGGGCGGTGTATCTGCTGGCGCCGGACGAGCCGGTCCTGGAGATGGCGGTCATGGCGGGGCTGCCGAGGTCGTTCGCCGCGCCGTGGGAGCGGGTCGGGCTGAGCGCCCCCGTCCCCGTCTCCGAGGCGGTGCGGGGACAGCGGCTGGTGTGGGTCAGCGGCGAGGAGCAGATGGCCCGCCGCTATCCCCGGATCGCCGTGGTCCTGCCCTATCCGTTCGCCCTGGCCGCGCTGCCGGTGGCGACCCGCGACACCACCTACGGCGCCGTCTTCCTCACCTGGCCCGGCTCCCACCCGCCGGAGCTGAGCGAACGCGAGCGCGACCAGCTGACCTCGGCCTGCGACCGGCTCGCCAAGCGGCTGCGGCGCGCGGAGGAGGAGGGCCGCCCGGTGCTGCCGGAGCCGGACCTGTCGGCGCCGTCGGCGACCATGGTCGCGGGGACGCTCGGCACGGTGGAGGCGGCGCGGATGGTGGCGCGGCTGCCGTACGGCATGTGCGCGCTCGACCTGCACGGGCGGATCACCTTCGCCAACGCGGCCACCGCCGAGCTGCTCGGCATCCCGGTGAGCGGTCTGCTGGGCACCCAGCTGTGGGTGTCGGTGCCGTGGCTCAACGATCCGGCGTACGAGGACCGGTACCGGGCGGCGCTGATGAGCCAGCACGTGACGTCGTTCGTGGCGCTCAGACCACCGAGCGACTGGCTGTCGTTCCGGCTGTACCCGGGGACGAACGGGCTGAGCGTACGGATCTCGCGGGCCCGCGCGGTCGCCGAGGCCGAGCACGCCGCGCGGGTGGAGGGCGACGGGCCGGGCCGCCTGGTGACCATCCACCACGTGCTGGCGCTGGCGAGCGCGCTCACCGAGGCGGTGGGCGTGCAGGACGTGGTGGAACTGGTCGCCGACGAGATCGTCCCGGCCATCGGCGGTCAGGCCCTCGTGATGTACGGCTCGCGTGCCGGGCGGCTGCATGTGCTCGGCCATCGCGGCTACGCCGACCCGCACCTCGTGGAGCGCTTCGACGGCACTCCGCTCACCGCGCCGATGCCCGGGGCGCACGCCCTGACCACCGGGGTGCCGGCCTTCTTCGAGTCCCGGCAGCAGCTGGAGCACCTGTACCCGGTGCGGCAGGACACCCCGGACGGGCTGAGCGCCTGGGCGTACATCCCGCTGATCGCCTCGGGCCGGCCGGTGGGCACCTGGGTGCTCGGGTACGCGGAGCCGCACCCCTTCCCCGCCGACGAGCGCGCGGTGCTGACCAGCCTCAGCGGTCTGATCGCCCAGGCCCTGGAGCGGGCGCTGCTGTACGACGCCAAGCACCAGCTCGCGCACGGTCTGCAGCAGGCGCTGCTGCCGCACTCGCTGCCGTCGATCCCGGGGATCGAGGCCGCCTCCCGCTATCTGCCCGCCACCCGGGGCATGGACATCGGCGGCGACTTCTTCGACCTGGTCCTCTCGCACGGGCGGGCCTCCGCCGTGATCGGGGACGTGCAGGGGCACAACGTGACGGCGGCGGGCCTGATGGGGCAGATCCGTACGGCGGTCCGCGCGTACACGACCGTCGGGCAGTCACCGGAGGAGGTGATGAGCAGTACCAACCGGCTGCTGATCGACCTGGGTTCGGAGCTGTTCGCGAGCTGTCTGTATCTACGGCTCGACCCGGAGCACGGGACGGCCGTCATGGCGCGGGCGGGGCATCCGCCGCCCTTGCTGCGCAGGCCGGACGGGAAGGTGCGGGTGCTGGACCTCGCGGGTGGTCCGCTGCTCGGCATCGACGCGGCGGCGACGTATCCGACGACCGAGGTGGCGCTGACACCGGGGTCGGAGCTGGTCCTGTACACCGACGGGCTGATCGAGTCGCCCGGGGTGGACATCGAGGACGCGCTGGCGGCTCTCGGGGAGCGGCTGTCGACGGCCGGGGAGCGGCCCCTGGAATGGCTCGCCGACCGGCTCGTGCGGGAGACGGAGGCGGCGGAGGAGCGGGCGGACGACGTGGCCCTGCTGTTGCTGCGGGCCACGGGCACCGCCGGGTGACCGTCCGTGTGCCGCGGGTCGGGTGTCTCCGCAGTACGGATGAAAGCGGTCCTCACGGACGAAAGCGGTCCGGCCCTCCCGCCGGAGGGCCGGACCGTTCCACCTGCCGGCCGCACCGCTGGGGTGGGGCCGGCAGGTGGGTCGTGGGGTGACGGGCCGGGGGTCAGTGGCCGCTGAGTCCGGGCCGTCGTCCACGTGTGGGGTGGTGTCCGCCTACTGCCGGACGCCCTGCTGCTCGGCGCCCTGCTGCTCGGCGCCCTGGTCGTGCTGCTGGCCCGCTCCGGCGTCGTCACCGGCACCGGCCGCGGCGCCGGCGTCATCGGCACCGCCCACGGCGCCCTGCTCCTCGCCCGCACCGGCCGCGGCGGCACCCTCTTCCTGGCCCGCGCCCGCGGCGGCGGCACCCTCTTCCTCGCCAGCGCCCGCGGCTGCGGCGCCCTCTTCCTGACCGGCACCGGCGGCGGCACCGCCGTCGGCCTGCTCGCCGGCACCCGCGGCGTCACCGGCACCGCCGGCAGCTTCCTCACCGGCGCCCGCGCCCGCGTCGCCGAGGGTCGCGCCGACCGCCGCGAGGGCGGTGGTGACCGGCTGGAAGAAGGTCTCACCGCCGACCGTGCAGTCGCCGCTGCCACCGGAGGTCAGGCCGATGGCCTGGCCGTCCTCGGTGAACAGCGAGCCGCCGCTGTCGCCGGGCTCGGCGCAGACGTCGGTCTGGATGAGACCGGTGACCGTGCCCTCGGGGTAGTTCACCGTGGCTTCGAGACCGGTGACCTGGCCGTCGGCGAGACCGGTGGTGCTGCCCATGCGGAAGACCTGGAGGCCGACCTCGGCCTCGCCGGCCGCGTTGATGTCGACCGTCTGGCCGTTGCCGAGGTCGACCGTGCTGGCCGCCTGGGTCGCCGGGTCGTTGTAGTTGACCAGGGCGAAGTCACCGGCACCGGGGAAGGTGGCGGTCGCGGCGTCGACCGTGGCGATCGGGGCGCCGCCCTCCTCCTCGGACCACTCGGCCTCGACGACACCGCAGTGACCGGCGGTCAGGAAGGCCGGGGCGCCTTCGGCGTTGACGACGTTGAAGCCGGCCGAGCAGCGCGCGCCGCCGCCGAAGATGGCGTCGCCGCCCTCCAGGAACGTCTTGAAGGTGCCGGCGGACTTCTTGATGGTCGCCATGCCCGTGCCGAGCGACTTGGTGGCCGACTCGATGGTGTCCCAGTTCTCGCCCGTGACCGTGGAGTCGGCGGTGACCTGGATCTTGTTCGTACGGGGATCGATGGCCCAGGCGGTGCCGGGGACGCTGGCCTTCGCCTTCAGCGTCGCCGCGCCCTTCTGCAGCTCGGACCAGCTGTTCTCGACCTCACGGACCTCCGCACCGGCCGACTGGGCCTGGATGATCACGTTGTTGTCGTCGCCGTCGATCTGGAGGCCGTCGATGACGTTGATGATGAGCTGCTTCTCGGCCGAGTCGTAGTACGCGCCTGCGAACGCGTCACCGAGTGCCTCCCGGAGCTGGGAGGCGAGGTCCGAGGCGTCACTCGCGGCGAGCGTCTTCGGGGCGGCGTCCTTCGACTCCGTCTGGGACGCCATCGCGTTGGGCAGGATGAGGGCTGCCGCGCCGAGCGCCGCCACGCCGCCTGTGGCTATGAACGCCTTACGCTTGGTGGCTCGTTTGTGACTCAACTCTTGACCTCCTGGGGACGGGGTCCGTACCGCCGTCTTGCGGGTGAACTGGGGGCGCCTGGTTGCCAGTTGGTACGGATGGTTCCGGTGGGGTGTTCAACGCTCCGCAAAAAGATTCCGGTCTTCCATTTCGCAAAGCGCGCTACGCCCCCAGTTCGCCCGCCATGTCACGACTTCCCGCACGCTCGGGTGCGTCGGGGGCCGCGGAGCCCCTCCGCGGCGACGGCCGCGACCCTCCTCCGGTCCTCCTCCGCCCCTTCCGACCCTCCTCGGACGCACTTTCGCGATCCGTCGCGGGCGGGGCGGCCGGCCGCACGGCCAGGCACATTCGGCGATCGGCCGGTGGCCGTCCGTCGTCGGCGTCGTACCGGAAACCGGCTTCGGTGAATCTCCACACCGAATACTCGGCGGGGTCACGGTCGACGACGGTTCTGCACAGGGCCGGCACGTGTGCCGTGCCTTTGGGGCGGGACTGTCCATTTCGCTTTCCGGCCGGCGATGAACGACCTATGACGATGCCGGGTTCCGTGTGAAGAAGCTGCCCCCAACACGTGCGCGGCCCTGCACGGATAAACCGTCATGGTCACCAAGTGCGCTGGTGAAGGGCCATGTTGATTGGAGATGCGCGGCGGCGATCTGCTTTGATCCATCGCACCGCGGGGGCCGCCGGACTCTCGGAGACGAGAGCGGGCATCCCCGTGCGCGGCCGTCGTTCTGTCCCCAGAAGGGGGCCGCTCCCCCCTATGAAGAGCTATACGAAGGGAAGTTCCCCCATGAACTCCACCCCCCAGGTCGAGACCGCCGAGATCTCGGACGCCGCCCTCGACGCCGTTTCCGGTGGCCTGTCCGTCAACGCCGTCGGCACCGTCACCGGCCTGGTGGACGGCGTCGCTCCGGTCTCCGGCCTGGTGAACACGGCCGTCGGCACCGTCGAGGGTGTCACCGGTCTGAACACCGCCCCGGTCACGAGCCTGGTCGCCGGTCTCTGATCGAGCCCCTGTGCCGCTGAGTCCCGGAACCATCTGACAGGTTCCGGGACTCTCCGGTGCCCGAACGTCCTCCTCCCGAGTCGCGCAGGTGAGGGAAGTCCCGTGCAGTTCCGCCAACAGGCCCTCGCCAAGCTCCAGTCACCGGAGGAACTCGACCTGCCGGTGCGTTTCGCCCGCCCGCAGGGCTGGCTGGTGCTGTCCGTGACGGTGGTCGCCATGGCCGCCGCGTCCGTGTGGGCCGTCACGGGTTCCGTCGCCTCCACGGTCGGCGCCCCGGCCGTCCTCACCCACGGGCAGGGCAGCTACATCCTGCAGAGCCCGGTGGCCGGCCAGGTCACCGCCGTGCTCGCGCGACAGGGCGAGCGACTGCCCGCCAGAGCCCCCGTCGTCAAGGTCGCCACCGCCGGCGGCGAGACCGTCGTACGGTCCGTCGCTGCCGGCCGGGTCTCCGCGCTCGCCGCGACGATCGGCCGGATCATCCGGACCGGCGACGACGTCGCGGCGATCGAGAAGGTCGCCGACGCCGACGACCCGCTGTACGCGACGGTGTACGTCCCCGCCGAGAACGCCGCCTCGATCCCCGAGGACGCCCCCGTGGACCTGACCGTGCCGTCGGCGCCCACCCGCCGGTACGGCGTACTGCGCGGCCATGTGACGAAGGTGGACCGCACCGCGCAGACCCCGCAGTCGATCGGCGCGTTCCTCGGGGACAGCCGGCTGGGCGAGCAGTTCACCGCGAAGGGCCGGCCGGTGGCCGTCACCGTACGGCTGGACCGGAAGGCCTCGACGGAGTCGGGCTACGAGTGGTCCTCGCAGGACGGGCCGCCGTTCGAGCTGACCTCCATGACCATGGCCACGGGTTCGATCCGGCTGGCCGACGAGCGTCCGATCGATTGGCTGCTCCCGTGACCGCGACCGAGGACACCGCCCGGCCGTCGACGCGCGGCAGACGCAAGGCCGCCCCGCGCAAGCCCCCGACACCCAAGGGCGGGCAGCGGGCCGTGCGCACCCCGACCGTCCTGCAGATGGAGGCCGTGGAGTGCGGCGCCGCCTCCCTCGCCATGGTCCTCGGCCACTACGGCCGGCACGTCCCGCTGGAGGAACTGCGCATCGCCTGCGGTGTCTCCCGTGACGGCTCCCGTGCCAGCAACGTCCTGAAGGCGGCGCGCAGTCACGGTCTGACGGCCAAGGGCATGCAGATGGACGTGGCCGCCCTCGCCGAGGTGCGGGCGCCGGCGATCCTCTTCTGGGAGTTCAACCACTACGTCGTCTACGACGGCATGGGGCGCCGCCTCGGCCGGCGCGGTGTGCACATCAACGACCCGGGCAAGGGGCGCCGGTTCGTGCCCATGGAGGAGTTCGACGCCTCCTTCACCGGGGTCGTCCTGGTGATGGAGCCGGGCGACGACTTCGCCGAGGGCGGCCGCAGACCCGGTGTCCTCGGCGCCATGCCCGCCCGGATGCGCGGCACCGCCGGCACCCTGCCCGCCGCCGTCCTCGCCAGCCTGCTGCTGGTGGCGGTCGGCGCCGCGGTGCCCGCGCTGAGCCGCACCTACATCGACATGTTCCTGATCGGCGGCCAGACCTCCCTGCTGGGTGTGCTGTTCGGGTCGATGGGCGCGTGCGTGCTGCTGACGGTCCTGCTGACCTGGCTGCAACAGGCCAACCTGCTGCGCGGCCGTCTGATCTCCTCCACCCTGTCCAGCGCCCGCTTCCTGCGCCACCTGCTGCGGCTGCCCGTCACGTTCTTCTCGCAGCGCAGCCCCGCCGACCTCGTCCAGCGGCTGCAGTCCAACGACGCGGTCGCCGAGACCCTGGCCCGCGACCTCGCCGCCGCCGGTGTGGACGCGGTCGTCGTCGTCCTCTACGCCGTACTCCTCTACACCTACGATCCGCAGCTCACCTTCGTCGGCATCGCGGTGGCGCTGCTGAACGTGGTGGCGATGCGGGTGGTGATCCGGCTGCGCGCTACCCGTACGGCGAAGCTGCGCGCCGACAACGCCCGGCTCACCAACACGGCGTACACCGGTCTGCAGCTGATCGAGACGATGAAGGCGACCGGCGGCGAGGAGGGCTACTTCCGCAAGTGGGCCGGGCAGCACGCCACCACGCTGGAGGAGCAGCAGCGGCTCGGCGTGCCGAGCGCCTGGCTGGGGGTCGTCGCCCCGACCCTCGCCACGCTCAACAGCGCGCTCATCCTCTGGATCGGCGGCATGCGAGCGGTCGAGGGCCATATCTCCGTCGGCCTGCTGGTGGCCTTCCAGGCGCTGGTCACCCGGTTCACCGCGCCGATCACCCGCCTCAACGGCGTCGCGGGCCGCATCCAGGACTTCGCGGCGGACGTGGCCCGCCTCAAGGACGTCGAGAACTTCCGGGCCGACCCGCTGTACGCCCGCCCGGACGCCACCGGGTCCACCCGCAGGCTGCAGGGCCATGTGGAGCTGGAGAACATCACCTTCGGCTACAGCCCCCTCGACAAACCCCTGCTCACCGGCTTCGACCTCACCGTCGGCCCCGGTCAGCAGGTGGCGCTGGTCGGCGGCTCGGGCAGCGGCAAGTCGACGGTGTCCCGGCTGATCTCCGGCCTGTACACCCCCTGGGACGGGGTGATCCGGATCGACGGCCGGCGCCTGGAGGACATCCCAAGGGGAGCGCTGGCCGCCTCGGTCTCCTTCGTCGACCAGGAGGTCTTCCTCTTCGAGGGCACGGTCCGCGACAACGTGGCCCTGTGGGACCCCTCGATCCCGGACGAGGCCGTGGTGGAGGCGCTGCGGGACGCGGCCCTGTACGACGTGGTGACCCGCCGTCCGGGCGGCATCCACAGCAGGGTCGAGCAGGACGGCCGGAACTTCTCGGGCGGTCAGCGCCAACGGCTGGAGATCGCGCGGGCGTTGGTCCGCAGGCCCAGCATCCTGATCCTCGACGAGGTGACCAGCGCGCTCGACGCGGAGACCGAGCTGACCGTCATGGACAGCCTGCGCAAGCGCGGCTGCGCCTGTGTGGTGATCGCCCATCGCCTCAGCACGGTCCGCGACAGCGACGAGATCGTCGTCCTGCGGCACGGCACGATCGTGGAGCGGGGCCGGCACGAGGAACTGCTGGCACGCGGCGGCGCGTACGCCCAGCTGGTCAGGGAGCGATGAGATGACCGCCGTACCCCAGGAGGGCGACCTCGTCCTCGGCGCGCTCGGCGCGCTGGGCACGCCCCTCGACTGCGCCGGCCACACCCGGCTCGACCTCGAAGGCCCGCAGACCCTGTGGCTGGTGGCGTCCGGTGCGCTGGACCTGTTCGCGGTCGACGCCGGCCGGCAGGGCCACTGGCACCACCTGGGCCGTCTCGAAGCGGGTGCGCTGCTGCTCGGTCCGGTCGCCGGGCCCCAGCACACCCTGGTGGCCCGGCCGTCGCGGGACTGCGTGGTGCGGCGCATCGGCCTGCGTGAGCTGTACCCACAGGGTGGCACCGAGACCTGGTCGTACGACGCGTGGGGCAACCCGCAGCTCGTGCCTCCGCGGACGAGCCCCCTCGAACACGCCCTCGCCCTGGGCGTCGGCCGGGGCCTGTCCCTCCTCTTCCAGGCGCCGATGGCCACCGAGCAGGCCGCCGCGCCCACCGACGACGACGTGTTCTGGATGCGGGTGCCGCCCGGCAGCGTCCAGTACGGCTCGCTGTACGGGGCGGAGGCGGCGGCCGACCTGCTGATGGACCCGGGGGTCTGGCAGAGCATGGTCGACCAGCAGTTCCGGCTGCTGGCCACGCTGGACCGCTGGATCGAGCAGCTGGAGCGCACCCACGAGGACCGTACGGCCGCCGGGATCAAGGCCGGTGAGGCCGTGCGCGCCCAGGCCGACCGCACACTGCTCGCCTCCATCGGCAGGTCCTCCGCGAAGCGGCCCGCCACGGCCGCCGACGCCGACGCCACGTACGCGGCCTGCGTGCTCGTCGCGCGGACGGCCGGCATCACGCTCTCCGAGCCGGCGCAGAGCGGCACCGAGAGCGACCGGCTCGACCCGGTGGAACGGATCGCGCTCGCCTCCCGGGTCCGGGTCCGTGCCGTCCGTCTCGCCGGGAACTGGTGGCGGGAGAACGTGGGCCCGCTGGTCGGGCACCGCGCCCTGTCCGGCGCGCCGGTGGCGCTGCTGTGGCGGCGCGGTGGCTATGTGGCCGTGCAGCCCTCGTCCGGCCGGGAGACACCGGTCGAGAAGGCGAACGCGGCGGAGTTCGAGCCGCGTGCCGTGATGTTCTACCGGCCGCTGCCCGAACGGGCGCTGACCCCGCTGCGGCTGATGCGGTTCAGCCTCCACGGCACCGGCGGCGATCTGACGGGCCTGCTGCTGAGCGGCCTGGTGACGGTCGTGCTCGGCTCGCTCGTGCCCGTCGCGACCGGCACGATCCTGGGCGAGTACGTGCCGAAGGCGCAGGAGGACCTGATCGTGCGGGTCTGCCTGGCGATCATGCTCGCGAGTGTGGTGTCGGCCGCGTTCCTGCTGCTCCAGAACCTGACGATCCTGCGGATGGAGGGCCGGATCGAGGCGACGCTCCAACCTGCCGTCTGGGACCGCCTGTTGCGGCTCCCCACGACGTTCTTCGCCTCCCGTTCGACCGGTGAGCTGGCGGGCGCGGCCATGGGCATCAGCGCGATCCGCCGCACCCTGGCCGGGGTCGGCCCGGTGGTCGCGCAGTCGGTGACGATCGGTGCCGTGAACCTCGGTCTGCTGCTCTGGTTCAGCGTGCCGATGGCCCTGGCGGCGATCGGCATGCTGGTGGTCGTGGCCGCCGTGTTCCTGGGCCTCGGCCTCTGGCAGGTCCGCTGGCAGCGCCACCTGGTGGTGCTGGGCAACAAGCTGAACAACCAGGCGTACCAGACCCTGCGGGGCCTGCCGAAGCTGCGGGTGGCCGCCGCGGAGAACTACGCGTACGCGGCCTGGGCGGGCGAGTTCGCGCGCAGCCGGGAGCTGCAGCAGAAGGTCGGCGGGATCAAGAACCTCAACACCGTGCTGGGCGCGGTGTATCTGCCGCTGTGCACCCTGCTGATGTTCATGCTGCTGGCGGGCCCGGCCCGGGGTTCGATGTCGGCGGCGGAGTTCCTCACCTTCAACACCTCGGTGACGATGCTGCTCACGTCGGTCACCCAGCTGACGGGGGCCTTCGTGTCGGCGGTGGCGGTGCTGCCGCTGTTCGAGGAGCTGAAGCCCGTGCTGGAGGCGGCCCCGGAGGTCCGCACGGCGAGCACCCGGCCGGGGGTGCTGTCGGGCGCGCTGGAGGCCCGGCGGCTCTCCTTCCGCTACGCCGACGACGGCCCCCTGGTGCTGGACGACGTGTCCCTCGCCGTCGCTCCCGGGGAGTTCGTGGCGATCGTCGGTCCGAGCGGCTGCGGGAAGTCGACCCTGCTGCGCCTGCTCATCGGCTTCGACAAGCCGGTCTCGGGGAGCGTCCTGTACGACGGCCAGGACCTCGGCGCCCTCGACCCCTCCGCCGTACGACGGCAGTGCGGTGTCGTCCTCCAGCACGCGCAGCCGTTCACGGGCTCCATCCTGGACGTCATCTGCGGCACCGAGCCGTTCACTCCGGAGGAGGCGATGGCGGCTGCCGCGATGGCGGGGCTGGCGGAGGACATCCAGCTGATGCCGATGGGGCTGCACACCATCGTCCAGGGTAACGGCGCGATCTCCGGGGGCCAGCGCCAACGCCTGATGATCGCCCAGGCGTTGATCCGTCGCCCGCGCATCCTCTTCTTCGACGAGGCGACGAGCGCGCTCGACAACGAGACGCAGCGGACGGTCATCGAGAGCACGCGGGCGTTGAACGCGACGCGGGTGGTGATCGCCCATCGGCTGTCCACGGTCATGGACGCGGATCGGGTGGTCGTGATGGAGGACGGGAAGGTGGCGGAAGTGGGCGCCCCGGCGGATCTCCTGGCCGACCCCAGGGGCCACCTGCACGAACTGGTCCGCCGGCAACTGGCCTAGGTCCGTTGTCGGGTGCGGGTCCGGTGGGGGCTTCTCGCGCGGTTCCCCGCGCCCTAGGAGCCCAGGCCCTGCGGGCCGGGCCAGGACGACGGCGGGCCTGAGAAGCGGTGGGCGGCAGCCCCTGCTTCTCAGGGGCGCGGGGAACTGCGCGAGAAGCCCCGCCGGACACGCGGCTGGGGGTCGAAGGGACGCAGCCCCTGGGATGGGACGGGTAGGGGCGGCGGGGGCGAGGAAAGCCGGATGTCCTACGGACGAACCCCCCGGCGCGGCAGCAGCAGCACCGAGGCCACCGGGACCACCGCCAGCACCACCCACGGCACCACCCTCGACACCCCCGCATCCATCAACGCCCCGACCCCCGCACTCCCCACCAGCACGATCAACCCCGACACGGACGACATCGCCCCCGTGTAGAGCCCCAACCGCCCCTCCGCCGCAAGATCCGGCACCCACGCCCGCGCGGCAGGCGCCACCAGCATCTGCCCCACCGTCAGCAACACCACGAACCCGGCGGCCGGCAGCAGCCCCGCACCCCCCGTCCACCCCGCCGGCAGCGCCCCACCCACCACCGCGAACCCGGCGCCGATCAGCGACAACCCCACCGTCATCGACCGCCGCAGGTCCAGCCGCTCCGCCACCCACCGCGTGACCGGCAGCTGCGCGGTCACGACGAGCAACGAGGACAGCCCGAACAGCCAGGCCAACGCCGCCTGCGCCCCGGTGACCCGCTCCACCTCGTCGGGCAGCAGCAGGTACAGCTGGTTGTAGGCCAGCAGATACGCCCCGTACGCGCAGCACAACGCCAGGAACCGCCGGTTGCGCAGCAGCCCCCCGAGGCCGCCCTTCACCGCGACCCGTTCCCGCCCCGGAATGTGCTGCGGCAGCAGCCGGACGTGCCCGGCGAGGACCAGCACGAAGACCCCGGCGCCCGCGAGGCACACCACCCGGTAGTCCACCGCCAGCAGCAACGCGCCGATGAGCGGCCCGACGAACGCCCCCGCCTGCCCCGCCACCGTGAACAGCGCGAGCACGCCAGTCCGGGGACCGCCGCCCGACTCTTCCCAGGCCACCGCCTGCCGGGCGACCTCGGACTCCACGGCCGGGGAGAACAACGCGGCGGCGAATCCGATGAGCAGGACCGCGCCGACGACCGACCAGGTCTCGTCCGCGTAGCCGAGCCACGCGAACCCGGCGATCCGCAGCAGACATCCGGCCAGCACCACGGGCCGTACCCCGTAGCGGTCGGTCAGCGCACCGCCCACCACGAACAGCCCCTGCTGACTGAAGGTCCGCAGCCCGAGCACGAAGCCGACCATCCAGCCGGCCATGCCGATCGCCGTGCCGAGGTGCTCGGCGAGGAACGGCAGCACGGCGTAGAAGCCGACGTTGAAGGCGAGCTGGGTGAGGATCAGCAGCCTCAGCAGGGGGTCGAGCCTCGCCCAGGTGCCGCGCCGGGAGGGCTCGGCCGTGCCCTCGGACGTCTCGCTCGTCGGCCGTGTCGTGGGGACGTCGGTCACCGTTCGCTGCTCCTCGGGCCCGGTCATCCGGTCTCTGTGGCGGTCGTGGCGGCTGCCGGACGCGGTCGCCGCACGGCCCGGGCCAGGGGGCGGCGCGGCAGGCGCACCCCGCCCGCCGCCGTGACTGCGAGCGCGCCGAGGAGGGCGAGGGCGGTGGCGGGGGCGAGGACGGCCCAGGGGGCGCGTTCGGCGTAGGGCTGGTTCTCGGCGAGGAGGAGGCCCCATTCCGGGTCGGGCGGCTGTGCGCCGAGGCCGAGGAAGCCGAGGGAGGTCAGGGCGAGGGCCACGCCGGGCAGCCGGAGGAGGGCGTGGCGGGCGACGGGCGGCAGGACGGCGGGCAGCAGTTCGCGGCGGAGCAGATAGCCGTCCCCCGCGCCCAGCCCCTTCGTGGCCGTGATGTGCGTCGTGGCCCGTTCCTGTTCGAGCAGGGCCGTGGTGTGCGCGGCGAGCGGCACCCAGGCGACGGCGGCGACGGCCAGCGCGGGCGTCGTCGCTCCGCTGCCGGCGACACCGGCGACGAGCAGCCCCGCGAGGACCGCCGGTATCGCGTTGACGGTGTCGACGAGGGGGCCGGAGAACCGCGGCAGCAGCCCGAGCAGAAGGCCCGTCAGCAGTGCGGCCGCGCTGATCGTGACCGCCAGGGCGAGGGTGGTGAACGCCCCGTGGCCGATACGGGCGAGCAGGTCCCGGCCGAGTGCGTCGGTGCCCAACGGGTGCGCCCAGGACGGGGGTAGGAGCCGTGCGCCGGTGTCGAGGGCGAGCGGGTCGCGGGTCAGGCCGAGTCCGACGACCGTGAGCAGGACGGCGCCGTGGAGGAGGGGGGAGCGGCGTGGTGCCGGCGGGCTCGGTCGGTGCAGGGAGTGCAGCGCGCCGTCGCGGAGGGCCGGGCCGATGAGGAGGCGGGCGGCGAGGCGGGCGAGGGCTCCGGCGAGGGCGGCCAGCAGGACGAGGGCGAGGGTGCCGGCCTGGAGGACGGGGAGGTCCTGGGCGATGGCGGCCTGGAGGGTGGTGCGGCCGAGGCCGGGTATGTCGAAGATCTGCTCGACCGTGACGGCGCCGCCGGTGAGCCCGACCACGAACAGGCCGACGTTGGGCAGGAGTCCGGGTATGCAGCGGCGTACGGCTTGTCGGGCGGTGGACCGACCGGATATGCCGCGGGCGGCGGCTGCCAGCGCCCAGGGTTCGGCGAAGGCGCCGGGGAGCAGGTCGTCGAGCATCCGGCCGAGCAGCGCGCCGGCGGGCAGACCGAGGGCGAGGGCGGGCAGCACCGTCCACCGCGGCCCGTACCAGCCGAGCGCGGGCAGCCAGCCGAGGTGCACCCCGACGGCGACGGCGAGCACGGAGCCGGTGAGGAACTCGGGCAGCGCGGCGAGCATCGCGGCCACGCTGCCGCCGCCTCGGCGGTCGTCGAGGCGGCGGTGCGCGCCAAGCCAGAGGGTGCGGGCGCAGACCGCCGCGGCCGTGGCCGCCGCGACGATGAGCGCGGCGGCCATCAGCAACAGGGAGGCGCCGAGGGCCTGGACGACGGCGGGGGTGACCTCCGCGCCGGAGATCCACGAGCGGCCCGCGTCACCGCGCAGCAGCCCGCCGCACCACTGGACCAGCAGCTTCGACGGGCCGGCGTCGAGGCCGATCTCGTCCCGTACGGCCGCCAGGACCTCCGGTGTCGGGTCGCGTTCGGCCGAGCGCGCCTTGAGGACGGTGAGGGCCGGGTCCGTGCGCGACAGCCACGGCAGCAGACCGATGCCGCACAGCAGCGTGACGGCGAGCAGGGCCCGCCAGAGTGCCCGTCTCAGCGCCGGGTCCCCGTTCCGACCAGGGTGCGCTCGTACGGGTCGAGGATCACGCCCCGGACCGAGGTGCCGACGCCGGTGATGATCTTCTGGTGGACGAGCGGGACGGTGGCGTCCGTCGCGAGGATCGCGGCCTCGGCGTTCATCGCCGCCTGCTGCCGCTTCGCGGTGTCGGACTCCTTCGCGGCGGCGGCGACGGCCCGGTCGACCTTCTTGTCGCAGAGCAGGGCGAGGTTGTAACTGCCGTCGCAGGTGAAGTCGCTGGCGAGGATGGAGACGGGGTCGCCGGTGTCGAGCAGGGAGTTGCGGGCGCCGACGAGGGCGTCGAACTTGCCCGCGAGGGCGTCGCTCTCCAGCCGGGAGTACTCGCGGACCTCCAGCTTCACCTTGAACCCGGCCTTCTGGAGCTGCTGTTGCAGCACCTGGGCGACCTCGGGCAGCTCGGGCCGGTTGTCGTAGGTGGCGATGGTCACGGAAGTGCCGTCCGGGGCGGCGGCCTTCGCGCGGCCGGCCGGTGCGACGCGCTTGCCGGCGGCCCAGGTCACGGCGGGTCCGAAGATGCCTGCTCCGGCGTCGGCGTAGCCCTCGTAGACGTCCTTGGCGAGGACGGTTCCGTCGACGGCCTCGCGGGCGGCGGCCCGGAGCTTCGGGTCCTTGAATGCGCCGGACTTGGTGTTGAGGAGGAGGCTGGCGGTGCGGGTGGTGGCCGTCTCGCGCCGGGTGCCCTTGTCCAGGGTGGACGCCTGGGCCACGGGGACGGACTCGGCGATGTCGACCTGGTCGGTGCGCAGGGCGTTGGTGCGGGCGGAGCTGTCGGCTATGAAGTGGGCGTCGATGCCGCTCGCCTGGGCACGGCCGCCCCAGTAGGCGTCGTAGCGGTCCAGGGTGGCGGCGGTGGTGCCGGTGACCTTGGTCAGCTCGAAGGGGCCGGTGGCCGTGCCGACCGGGTTCACGCGCTTTGCGCCGTAGGCCTTGGCGGACAGGATCGCGAGGCCGGGGCTGGTGAGCCTGAGCGGCAGGGCGGGGTCCGGGTCCTCGGTGGTGACGCGCACCTGGCGGTCGCCGTCGGCCTCGGCGGTGAGGGTGACGCCGGAGAGCGCGGCGGTGACCGGCTCGGCCTCGGTGGCGTGGACGAGGGCGGAGGCGACGCCGGCCGGGGTGACCTCGGTGCCGTCCTGGAAGGTGGCCTCCCGCAGGGTGAAAAGCCAGTTCCGGTCGTTCTCGCGGGTCCAGGACTCGGCGAGCGCGGGGGCGGGGGCGCCGTTGGTGTCGAGCTTGGTGAGGCCCTCGGTGACCCCGAGCCGGCTGAGGAGGGTGGCGTCGGCGCCGTACGGGGAGAAGTTCTCGGCGGGCGGGAAGGCCAGGGCCACCCGCAGCCGGGAGCCGTCGGCGGAGGCGTCGTCGGAGGCGTCACCGCCCGAGGCGAAGCAGCCGGTCAGCACGGGGGTGAGGAGCAGGCCGGCGACGACGCGACGGCGGCGGGGAGTGCGCATGGTCCTTGGTTCTCTGTGAGGACAGCGGGGGTGGCGTTGGTGCGCGAGGCAGCCTACATGAGAATGATTTTCATCCCGCGACGAGGGGGCCGACCCTCACGGACACCGGGATCTCGAAGTGCACGACCCGCTCCCCCGTCACCTCGCGCTCGTCGCACACGGCCACGCCCTGCGACCGCCAGAAGGCCTCGGCGCCGGGCACCCCGGGGTCGGTGTGCAGATAGACAGAGCGGTAACCGCCGTCGGCCGCCGCGAAGTCGAGCAGCGCGGCGACCAGGCGCCGGGCCAGGCCGCGCCGCCGGTGCTCGGCGCGCACGTACACACGGCGCAGCTGGGCGGTCTCACCGGACGGGTAACGCTCGGCCAGCCAGCGGGGGTTGGGCGGATGCGCGGGCCCCCGGGAGTCCAGCGCCCCGGTGGCGACGACCGCGCCGTCCCGCCCGTCGACCGCGACCAGCAGCACGTGCCGGTCGGGAGCGACGTAGGCGCCGAGCGGATCGATGATGTCCCCGTGCCAGCGCGGCACATAACCGGTGTCAAAGTCACGGTAGAGGGTGTCGAGCATCACCGTACGGGCGTTGTCGAGGTCGCCCGGCCCCGCCACTCTGATGTCGTAGTCATGCACCTGCACATCATAGGCAATAACTCTGATCTGATTCCGATCAGGAGTGCGAACGCTCACCCCCCGGCCGGCGTGACCGGCCGGACCGCGGGCACCGCGCGATCGGCTCTCCGCCGGGCGTGTGCGACGGCGCCCGGGCGGCCGGTATGCGACCGTGCGCCACCGCCCGCCGAGCGGGGGACGCGTGCGCGAACGACTTGCGGGTACTTCGTCGTTCATGCGGATGAGCGTGCTGGATGTCGGATCGAACACCGTACGGCTGGTCGTGGCGGACGCGGAGGGCGGTGTCCCGTTGCCGGTACACACCGCGAAGTGGCGCCTGCGGCTGTCCGAGCAGGTGACGCCCGGGGGTGAGGTGCCCGACGAGGCCGTACGGCAGTTGTGTGTCGCGGTCGCGGCCGCGGCACAGACGGCGGAGAGATGGGGGGCGTCGACGCCGCTCGCCTTCGCGACCGCCGTGGTGCGCTCCGCGCCGAACTGCCAGGACGTGCTGCGGGCCGTGCGCGCGGCGACCGGGGTACCGATCTGCACCCTGCCCGGCGAGGTGGAGGCCGAGCTGACCTTCCTCGGGGCGCGACGCTGGATGGGCTGGCGGTCGGGGCCGCTCGCCCTGCTGGACATCGGCGGCGGCTCGCTGGAGGTGGCCTTCGGTCGCGGCCGGCTGCCGGACTTCGTGGCCTCGCTGCCGCTGGGCGCGAACCGGCTGACCCACGAGTTCTTCCTCGATCAGGACCCTCCGTCGCCGGAGAGCGTCAAGGCACTGCGGCGCAAGGTCCGTCATCAGCTGCGGGACGTCTCCGCACGCATCCGCTGGGAGGGGCCGCGCACCGCTGTGGCCACCTCGCGCACCTTCCAGCAGCTCTCCCGGCTGTGCGGGTCGGCGCCGGGCCGCCACGGGCCCTTCGTGGAACGGGAGTTGCGGTGCGCGGACCTGGAGGTCGCCATCGCGCGTCTCGCCCGCCTCCCCTCGGCCGAGCGGTCGGTGCTCCCGGGCATCTCGGCGCCCCGGGCGAAGCAGAGCCTCGCCGGGGCGCTGGTCGGGCACACGACGATGAAGCTCGCGGGCCTGAAGTCCGTGACGATCTGCCCGTGGGCGATCCGTGAGGGTGTACTGCTGCGGCACATCGAGGACGGCCCGGCGTGGTGGTCGGAGGTGACGCGGGACGTCGAGGACACCGGGTCGGCCGTGTCGAGCAGAGCGGGCGCGGTGCCCCTGCGCATCGCCGCGCCGGCCCGCTGACCCCTCCCCCGCCGAAAGGCACACGCGATGACCCACCACGACGAGCGGAACGCCGACGAGACACCCGACCCCGCCCTGGACGAGGTTCTGCACGAGGCGGAGGAGGCGCAGACCCGCGTCACCGACCCCGAACAGCGGCGCCGACGCCGGGGCGAGGCGGGCGACGCGATCACGCCCGACGAACAGGCGCAGGAGGAGTCCCACCACGACTGACGTCCCCGCCGACGGGACGACAGCCTCCGCGACCGCACCCGCCGGATCAGCCGACTTTGCCAGCGTCAATACATAAAGGGGGAATTCACCTTTTCGAGTGCTGCAGATCTTGCGCGCGGCTCGGAAGGGATGACCGGCTCCGCGCCGGGGTAGCTAACGGGATCTACCGCGCCCTACCCCTGACAAGGTGGAGCCGCCATGACTCCGGACGCCCATGACCGCGCCGCCCCCCGGCCCGAGGACGCGGCCGCCGGGCCCGGACCCGGTCCGGCCACGGAATCCGCCGACACCCTGCCCGCCGCCCCGCCCGCCAACCCGTACGCGAGCACTCGCCGGGTCGGCCCGTACACCGTGATCGTGGTCGTGGGCGAGATCGACGTGGCGTCGGCGGATCTCGTGGCCGCGCATCTGACGGCCGCCGCCACGGGCCCCGGCGAGCCGGACGTGCTCGTCGACCTGCGCGAGGTCGCCTTCTTCGACTGCTCGGGCCTGCGCGTGCTGTGCCGGGCCGAGGCCACGGCCACGGCACGCGGCGGACGGCTCCGGCTCGTCTGCGACCAGCCCCTGATGCACCGGCTGTTGCGCGCCGCCCGGCTGCTCGGCCGCTTCCCGCCGCTCGCGGAGCTGCCTCCCGTTCCCCCCGCGTCGCCCCCGCCGGAGCGGCCAGGTCTCAAGTAGCAGTTCAATGAAACGATTGAAGGACCACGGCAGGCACACCCTCCGTTCCGGGGGACGCCGGCACGGAATCCGAGCTACACAGAAGTGACACGGAAGTGGGGACACGCGAAGTGAAGTTTCTTCTCGAAGTCGACCTGGACGGCACGGACTGGGACGAGGGCACCACCGTGCAGGAACTGGAGCGCATCCTGCGCTACTGGGGCGGCAACCTCCGGCACTGCGAGATCGAACCCGGTGACGGCCAGCCCCTGTACGACTCCGGGCACCAGGAGGTCGGACGCTGGAGCATCGCTCCCGAGTGACCGGCCGCAGGCTCCCCGGCAGAGGTGATGCCGGGGGCCGGCCGCGGCCCCACTCCGCTTCGGCCGGCCCCCGGGCGGGATCACGTGGCACACCGCGACAGGGCTCGCGCTCCCCAGCCACGGGCCCTCGCTCATCACTCGCGGAACCACACGACCCCGGTCTGTCGGCCGCGCGAGGCGGCCTGGTCGTCCGGGACGCTCAGAACGCGTACAGGACGCTCGCGGCGGCGTCCTTCAGACACGGGTTGGCGAAGACGCGCTCGTATGCGACGCGCTTGCCCTGCCAGACACCGTCCACGGTGACGACCACCGGGTCGTACTGCTTGTTGCACATCGCGTGGGCACGGCCCGCCAGGGCGTCGAAGTCGCCGCCGCTGCGGCGGATCTCGGCGCAGGCGTCGACGGGTGCCGGGTGCGTGCCGGAGGCTTTCGGCGCGCAGGTCAGGGTGACCGCGCGCTCGGGGGTGACGGCCGCCGCGGTCTCGCCGTGACCCGTGGTCAGCACCAGGGCCGAGGGGGCGTAGAGCCCGGCCGCGGCGGGCTCGGGGGCGGCGAGCGCGGAGCCCGTGAGGGGACCGCAGACGGCGGTGGCCGTCAGGGTGAGAGTCGCTGCCCAACGCGCGGTCTTCCGCATGATGTGCATCCTTCCGCTCTGCAGGAGTTCCCGGGCGGCCCCGCCACATCGGTCGTGTGTACGGAGCCGGCCCGGCCGGTGCCGGATCGGCGAGCGCGAGTCTGCCGGGTCCGGGACCGGAACACACATCGACCCCACGCGTTTCAGTAACTTTGAGTATTGAATCAGTGGCTCGAAGTCACGGAATCCGACCATGTGAACCCCGATTCTGAGCGGCTCCCGATCGCCCCATGATCATGAATGGCCGGATCCGCACGGCTGCGCAATAGGCCTGAAACATTCCGCTTCCGCTCGCGACAACCGCCCGAACAGCCCCCGCACGGCTGCTGCACGGCTGCTGCACGGCTCCTGCACGGCCGGGAACGGTGGACGATTCATCCATTTCGGCCCCGCGGAACGGGCGAAGCGCCCTCCCCCGTGCGTGACGCTGGACGGCACCCGCCCCGCTCGTCAGGATCGTCGGCGACGCGGGGCGTTCTCGACGGCGAGGGGCAGGGCGGACGGATGGCGAAGCACTGGGCGGACTTCCAGTACGAGATCTACCTGGGCGGGATGGGCGGGTCCGTGCCGCGGCTGCCCACCGATCTGCGCCGGCTGGAGGAGCTGGCCGAGCACCGGCTCGGCGCGGGTCCCGTCGGCTACGTGGCGGGCAGCGCGGGCGACGGCGGCACGGCCCGCGCCAACCGGGCGGCGCTGGAGCGGCGGCGGATCGTGCCACGGCTGCTGCGGGACGTGAGTGACCGTGATCTGTCCGTCGATGTGCTGGGCCGCGCGCTGCCCGCGCCCCTGGCCCTGGCCCCGGTGGGCGTGCTGTCGATCGTGCACCCGGAGGCGGAGGTGGCGGCCGCGCGGGCCGCCGCCGCGCAGGGCGTGCCCTACATCCTGTCCTCGGCGTCCAGCACGCCCATGGAGCAGGTCGCGGAGGCGCTGGGCGACGCGGAGCGCTGGTTCCAGCTTTACTGGGCGAAGGACCGTGAGGTCACCCGCAGCTTCCTGGACCGGGCGAAGGCCTCGGGGTACTCCGTACTCGTCGTCACCCTGGACACCCCGCTGCTCGGCTGGCGGCCCCGTGACCTGGAGCGGGCGTACCTGCCGTTCCTGCACGGTGTCGGCACCGCCAACTACTTCTCCGACCCGGCGTTCCGAGCGGGCCTCGCCAAGCCGGTCCACGAGGACCCGAACGCGGCCGTGCTGCACTTCGCGGGCATGTTCGGGGATCCCGCCAAGACATGGCCCGACCTGGCGTTCCTGCGCGAACACTGGGACGGGCCGATCGTGTTGAAGGGGGTTCTGCACCCCGACGACGCCCGGCTCGCCGCGGACGCCGGGATGGACGGGGTGGTGGTGTCCAACCACGGGGGCCGGCAGGTGGCGGGCGGGGTCGGGGCGGCCGACGCGCTGCCGGGCGTGGCCCGGGCGGTCGGCGACCGCGTGAGCGTGCTGTTCGACAGCGGGATCCGCGGCGGGGACGACGTCTTCAAGGCGCTGGCCCTCGGCGCGCGGGCCGTGCTTCTCGGGCGCCCCTACGTCTACGGTCTCGCCCTCGACGGGCAGCCCGGTGTGGAACACGTCATCCGGTGTCTGCTCGCCGAGTTCGACCTCACGCTCGCGTTGTCCGGGCACCGTACGCCGGCCTCGATCGGGCCGGAGAGCCTCGCCGGCTCGGGCGTCTGACCCCGCTGCCGGTCCTCGCGCCCCCGCGCGCGAGGACCGCTCCGCCTCACCAGCTGAACCCTGTGAGGGGTTGCGGAATGTGGAGGGACGTCAGGGGACGTACCGGCACTGTGCCGAAGCCGGTGCCGGTGCCGAAGCCGGAGCCCAAGCCGAAGCCGGAGCCCAAGCCGAAGCCGGTGCCCAAGCCGAAGCCGGTGCCGGCGCCGGGCTCGGTCTCCGTCGTCGTGGCGTCGGCCACCGACCGGACCGAACCGCCCTGTTCGGCCTCCGCCTCGGGGGACGCGCCCGGCTCCGGGGAGCCGGACCTCTCCGGTCCCGGCGCCGGGGAGGCGTCCGTCCCGGGCTCGCGGGTGACCGGCTCGGTCTCGGGCGTGGGGGCCCCGGAGCCGGAGACGGACAGCGAGTCGGGGCTGGCGGCCACGCCGTCGGTGAGCCAGTGCTGACGGCCGGAGTTGTCCCGGCCCTTGATGACGATGTCGGCCCTGGGGTCGCTGCCGATGGGGGCGACGGCGAGCCCCTCGCCCCAGCGGGGCAGCAACTCGCCCTGCACGGTGAAGTCGTAGCGCACGTCGTCACCGCGCTCGGAGTCCTCGTCGGCGCACTTGCCGAGGACGACGACTCCGGCGTCGACCTGGGAGTCCAGGCACAGTTCGGGGTTGGCGACACTGCGCAGCAGACCGTCCTCCTCGTAGGACCACTTCTGGGTCCAGTCGGAGTCGCACGCCGCGAGTTCGGTGGAGGCGCCCTTCACGGCCTTGCCGCCCTTGATGTCGAGGCACAGGTCGGCGGCCTGGTTGCGCAGCCGTGTCTGCTGGGGTCCCGTGGGCCTTCCGGCCGAGGCGGGAGGGGTCGGCGAGGCCGTGTCGTTGGTGGTCTCGTTGCCCGTGTCCGGCGCCGTGGCGACGCCTCCGGTGGCACTGGTGGAGGCGGCGGGATCGGCCGCGCCGCCGTCGTCCGAGAGGAACGCGGCGCCCAGGACGGCCGCGAGCAGCGCGCCGGAGGAGACCCCGACGGTGATCAGGGCCCGGGGGTTGCGCGCGCCGGAGGTGAGCTTGCGGCGCTGCGCGGGAATCTGGGAGAGCAGACGGTGCCGGCCACCGCTCCCCGGCCGCCTGGAGGCACCCTTGTGCGGCATGCGGCCGGGCCGGGAGTCGAGATAGCGCCGGGCCCCCCAGCCGAGTACGGCCTCGGCGATCACACCGCCCAGTCCGCCCTCGAAATGGCTGAGTTGCTCGGCGGCGTAACGGCAGTAGCGGCACTCCAGCAGATGCTGCTGGACATCCGGCAGCAGGGCTCCGCCGCGGCGAATGGGCACGTCCAGGAGCCGGTTGTAGAAGCGGCAGTCCTTGGACGGCGCGAGTTCCCGGTGGGCACGGACGCAGCCCTCCCGGAATTTGTCGCGCGCCTGTTCCAGCGTGGCCACCGCGCTGTCGGCGTCCAGCCCCAGCAGACCAGTGGGTATGGTTATCGTTTCGGCTTCTACTTCGGTGTGCCACAACAGGCACTGGGAGACCGCCGGAAGAGCCTGGAAAGATCGCTCGATGAGCTTGCGGTTTTCGGGCGTCATGGACTTCGCCGCCCGCATACCGCGCCCGCCGGCGGGCTTCCTCAGGTCGGACAGCACCTGGGAGACACCCTCGTCCGCGGACCATTCCTTGACGGTGTCGCGCGCGGCCACCAGCAGCCGGGGCCGCAGCGCGACGCCCGACTCGCCCCGCATCAGCCCGTCGAGCACCCGGTGGAACGCGGTGGCGGTCACCATCGAGGCGACACCGGACTGCGTGGCGAGACAGATCGCCGCGTAGTCGTAGGTCGACTGCCAGTGCCGTGCCATCAGCAGGGCGACGGGGTCGCCGGTGCCGCCTTCCGGCCAGCCTCTCAGCCGGGCGGCGAGAGTCTCGTCGGACTCTCCGGGCACCGGGCCGGGAGCGGGCGCATAGGTGGGGCGGGGAGGGTGGGGGGTGTGCACAGAGCGGGTTTCCTTCCAAGGCACAAGATGGCACACGGAGTTGTGGCCGCCGAAAAGGGCCCTGGATTGGTGCGTACCTTTTTGGCGGGCGCGGGGAAAGCGGCCGGGGACCGGGCCGCGCAACGGCCGTCTCCCCAGAGCCTTTTGGGCCCTTCGGCGACCGGAAAGGCCAAATAGCCTTTCCAGCCGGGCCATTGCCCATGCGCAGGAAGTTCACCCTTGCACAAGTTACTCATGGCTAACAAGGCGCTTGAGCAACATCTGCATCACTAAAAGCAGGTCAGATGACCGGTACGAAAGCTTCCGCTTCGCAGAATGAAGCCTTCCGGTTCTTGAGAACTCAAGGACGCAAGCACCCCGTGTGAACCGTGCGCACACCCCGACGGCACGCGCACGCTCCCCCGAGCCGGTGGTTGGTTGTTCAATCGAGGCGGCCACCTCGGAAGGCCCCGCGCGGAACGGCGGCTCTCCCGCGCGAAACGGCCGCCGGCCTTGATCCTCCCGCCCTCGGCCGGCGGCCCCGGGGGCCCTGTCCGCCTCCCGCTCAGATCTGCCAGGACCGCAGCCGGTCCGCCGCCCCGTAGACGTCCGTCGCCCCGGAGAGCAGATCGCGCGCCAGATCCACGAGGGATCCGTACGGCGGGTTGATGCCGACACCGCTGACGAACATGTACGACACGGCCGTCGCGCAGGCGAACCGGGCGTTGGCGGCCGGCAGGGGCTTGAGCACCGCGAGAGTGTGCAGCAGGGCGGCGGCCCGCCAGGCGGGGTCGGAGTCGACACCGAGCCGCGGGGGATCGACGCGGTGCCGGGCCACGGCGGCGACGAGTGCGGAGAAGTCGTTGATGCTGGGCTGCTCGGGCATGACCTCTTCGTGCCGCTGGAGCAGCCAGGGCACGTCGATGTGGATGACGGAGGCCATCGGTCAGACGGCCCGTCCTCGTGACCGCGCGGCGGGCTCGTCGTCCGGGAAGGCGGCCGCGAATTCGTCGGAGTGCGCGGTGAAGAACCGGCGGAAGGCCTCCGCGCCCTCCTTGAGCGCCCGGTGTCGCACTATGTCGGCCGCGGCCGCCTCACGCACGAGCGCCTTCATCGACGTACCGCGTTCCTTGGCGATCTGCCGCAGGTCCTCTAGCTCGCGGTCGCTGAACTCCACATTCAGAGCTGGCATGCGTCCACGGTACCGCGCGGGTACTTACCCGTAAATAGTCGCAGGTCACCTGGCATGACCAGCGGTACCGACGGGTGCGGCCGATGCCCGGTCGGGACACCGGCCGCACACTCCGTCACGCCGTGCTCAGGTCTGGTCCGCCACGAACGACGCCATGCGGGCCAGCGCCGCGTTCCAGTTGATCGTGTGCTCGTTGGTCGACCAGGACTGGATGTCGTCGATGTAGCAGAACTGACCGACGCAGCCCTGGAGTTTGCTCTGTGCGTAGGGGTCCTGGATGCCCGAGTTCGGGCCGCCCGCGAGAGTGCCGGCCGGCGGGTTGGGCTGGTCCGGGTCGAGCTGGTGGGCGTACCAGCGGCTGTGCTGGTTGCGGGCGTCGACCTCGCCGTAGCCGGTGACGTAGGAGATGTTGAGGGCGTTGCGGCCGAAGAGGTAGTCCATGCTCTGCAGCGCGCCCTCGCGGTACTTGGACGCTCCGCCGATGTCGTACGCGGTGGCCACGACGACCGCGTTGTTGAGGATCTGGTGGTTGGAGCCCCAGTCGTAGACGTTTCCGTCCGGCGCGTACGGCATGCCGTACGGCTGGGACCTCAGCGTGGCCAGATAGCGGTCGGCGCCCTCGATCACGGACTTGCGGACCTTGTCGCGGCCGGGCAGCCTGCTCGGCACGGTCGCGAGGTCGAGCCGTCCGGCGGCGGCCGTCCGGGCCCAGTCGAAGCCGATGGGTCCGAAGATGTCGGCGGTGTGCACCGGCGAGGCGAGGACGTAGTCCTGGAACGCCTTCTCACCGGTGGTCAGGTACAGCTGTGCGGCCGCCCAGTAGAACTCGTCGGTGACGGTGTTGTCGGCGTAGGTGCCGCCGCCGACGCCGTCGCTCTCGGAGGCGTACATCGCGGGGTGCTCGACGGCCGCCGCCCAGGCAGTGCGGGCCGCCGCGAGGGTCTTGGCGGCGAAGGCACGGTCGTAGGGGCGGTAGAGGCGGGCCGCCTGGGCGGCGGTGGCGGCCAGGTTCAGGGTCGCGGCGGTGCTCGGCGGATGCAGTTCGCGCTTCTGCGGATCGGCGGCGGGCATCAGGGGCAGGCCGGTCCACTGCTCGTCGTGGATCTTGTGGTGGGCCATGCCGGCGAGCGGCTGCCCCTTCGGCACCTGCATCCTGAGCATGAAGTCCAGCTCCCAGCGAACCTCGTCCAGCAGGTCGGGCACCTTGTTGCCGCTCTCCGGGATGTCCAGCGAGCCGTCGCCGAGCTTCCCCGCCTTCCCGGTACGGGCGTGCAGCGCGCGTTCGTAGGTGCTCAGCACCTCCCAGGTGGAGATGCCGCCGTTGACCACGTACTTGCCGTGGTCGCCGGCGTCGTACCAGCCGCCGGTGACGTCGAGCCGGTAGTCGCAGACACCGGGCTGGCAGGGCACGTTCCCGTCGCCCTGGTTGGGCGCGATGTCGACGTGGCCGGCCGCGCGGCCGTAGCCGGGGCGCAGCGCGTCGCTGATCGGGGTGCCGCTGCGCTGGGTGTAGTAGTACTTCAGCGAGTCGAGGCGGAGGCGTTCGTAGGCGCGCGGGTCGATGTCGAAGGGGCGGCTGGTCTCGCCGTCGACGACCAGCGTGAAGCCGGTACCGCGCTTCCTGTACGCGCCGAAGTCGATCGAGTGGACGTTCTGCCCCGAGGAGGCGTCCAGCCCGCGCGGGGTGGTCCGCCCGTGGGCGACGACGGTGCCCGAGGCGTTCTGCAGCTTCCAGGGCAGCTTCGCCGGGGCGTCGGTGACCAGGGTGGCGTTCTTCGGCCCGGCCGGCAGATAGGCGACCTGGTTGACGCGCACCCGGGGCCCGGTGTCGGGCTCGTACACCTCCGGCGGTACTCCGCCGAGCAGCGACACGTCGTCCATGCAGAAGGTGAACGGGTTCGCGTTGCCGCCCACCTGGAAGCCGACCTGGGCCTGGGTGGTGTCGACGGGCGAGGTGAAGGTGTAGGTGTAGGAGTCGCCCGAGACGTTCAGCTGCGGACTCACCTCGAAGTACGTGTCGTACGGGGCCACCGACAGGCCGACGATCGCCCGCGCGATGTTGCCCTGGGGTGTGCCGGACGCGGAGAAGGCGAACCGGTACGACTCGCCCTTGACGAGGGTGATGTCGTTCTGGCCGACGGCGGCGTCCCAGCGGTTGGCGGTGCCGCCCGGGATGTCGGCGCACAGACGGCCGTCGGTGAGACCGGCGGTGACGTTGGCGGTCGTCCACCAGGGGGCGGTGGTGGTGTCGAAGGTGCCGTTCTTGACCTGTTCGACCTCCTCGGCCTGGGCCGGCCCGGCGGGCAGCGCGGTGAGCGCGGCCGCCACGAGGGCCGTCAGGGCGAGCAGGCTGGTTCTGCGGCGTTTCACGTCTGGGCTCCTCGGGGGAGGTGGGGGCGCACAGCGGTGACGGACGTACGGTGGCGCAGGAGACGACTTGGGCGTGGGAGCGCTCCCAGATGCGGACCTTGGCCATGCTGTTAGAGACATGACAGCCCGTCAACGGTCCGGACGGGACTGGTTTCCCTCCGGCTCTCCCGTACGGACGGGGCGTCGCCCTCGGACAACGGCACCTCCGGGACGGCAGGAGTCCCGCCCGCCACTCGGCGAACACCGGTACGACAGAACGCACGGGCATGCGGTTTCCGGTCCGCTTTCCCGGCGGAGCGCATAGGCTGGATTTCACCCGTAAGCCCGTTCGGTCCGGCGAAATGGAACTCGCGACGATGAGGAGCCGCAAGGTAACGCACGGTGACACCCCTGCGTATGCCCTGGACGGTGCCGCCACGGCGCGGGCGGCCATGGACGGCGATGGCACGATCGTCGAGTGGAACGAAGGCGCGAGGCGCCTGTTGGGCTGGCCCGCGGCGGATGTCGTGGGACGCCCCGCCGAGGAGCTGCTGGCCCCGGGCGACCCTCTTCCGCCACCCCCGCCGGGCAGTCGCAGCTGGAGCGGAACGCTCACGTTGCGTCACCGTGACGGCCGCGCGGTGACCGCGTGGCTCCTCGCCCACCAACAGCGCGCGAAGAACGGCGACGGCAACGGCAACTGGCTGGTTCTGTGTCCGCTCGACGATCCCGGCCCGCTGGGGCGGGACGATCCGCTCGCGGCGGCCGTCATGTTCCAGTCACCGTGCGCCATGGCCGTCTTCGACGACCGGCTGAGGCTGCGCGGCATCAACGACGTGATGGCGGACGCGGTGGGGATGCCCGAGGACAACCTCCGGGGCCTGCACATGTCCGAGATCATCGGCGGGCGCCAGGGCGAGAAACTGGAGGGCCACCTGCGGGAGGTGCTCGCCGGCGGTCGGCGCAAGGACGTGCAGACCTTCCTGCGGGCCGCCGACGAGAACCGCGCCCACGCCTGGTCGGCCGCCATCGCCCCGCTCCTGGACGACGCCGGCGCACCCATCGGGGTCTGTGTCACCGGGCACGACATCACCGAGCAGTACCTGGCACGACAGCGGCTGCAGCTGGTGAACGAGGCGAGCATCCGCATCGGCACCACCCTCGATGTGACGCGCACCGCCCAGGAACTGGCCGACGTGTGCGTCCCGGTCCTCGCCGACTTCGTGAGCGTCGACCTCATGCAGTCCCTCGACCACGGCGACGAACCGCACGAGGGCCCGCTCTCCGCACCCTTCACGCTGCGCCGCGCCGCCCACCAGTCGGTCACCCCGGGCTGCCCCGAGGCGGTGGTCGAGGTGGGCCGCACCGACGTCTACCCGGCCACCTCACCGCAGGCGGCCTGCCTGTCCGTCGGCCACACCGTCGTGGCGGCCGACCCGGCGAACACCCTGGCGGACTGGCTCGCCTGGGACCCCCTGCGCAGCGCGCGGGTCAAGGAGCTGGGCGTCCACACCACCATGTCGGTGCCGATCCGGGCCCGCGGCACGACCCTCGGCGTCGCCGTCCTGACCCGCTTCAAGCGACTCGACCCGTACACCGCCGACGACGAGCTGCTCGCCGAGGAGGTGACGGCCCGCGCCGCCGTCTGCATCGACAACGCCCGCCGCTACTCCCGCGAACGCGAGACCGCCCTCGCCCTCCAGCGCAGCCTCCTCCCCCAGACGCTCCCCCGCATGCCCGCGCTGGAGGCGGCCTCCCGGTACCTCCCGGCGGCCCAGGCCGGGGTGGGCGGCGACTGGTTCGACGTCATCCCGCTGTCCGGGATGCGGGTCGCCATGGTCGTCGGTGACGTCGTCGGGCACGGCGTGCAGGCCTCCGCCACCATGGGCCGCCTGCGAACGGCCGTCCGCACCCTCGCCGACGTCGACCTCGCCCCCGACGAACTCCTCACCCACCTCGACGACCTCGTCGTACGGCTCTCCGCGGAGGCCGGCAGCGAGGGGGTGACCGGCGAGGTGGGGGCCACCTGCCTCTACGCCGTCTACGACCCGGTGACCCGTCGCTGCACCTTCGCCCGCGCCGGGCACCCGCCGCCGGTCGTGCTGGACCCGGACGGGCGGCCGATGGAGGTGGAAGTGCCGTCGGGACAGCCCCTGGGCCTCGGCGGACTGCCCTTCGAGTCCGCCGAACTCGAACTGCCCGAGGGCACCGTCATCGCCCTCTACACCGACGGTCTGATCGAGACCCGCGACCGGGACATCGACGCCGGTCAGGAGCTGCTGGCCGAGGCGCTCTCCGGCCGCACGGGCTCGCTGGACGACATCTGCCAGGGTGTCGTGCACTCCCTGCTGCCCGCGAACGGCGCCCCCGACGACGTGGCCCTGCTGCTGGCCCGCACGCGCGGACTGCAGGCGGCACAGGTCGCGACCTGGTCGATACCCGCCGACCCCGCGTTCGTCGCCCGCACCCGCCAGTACGTGCTGACACAGATGGCGCTGTGGGGCATCAGCGAGTCGGCGTTCACGGCGGAACTGGTGGTGAGCGAGCTGGTCACCAACGCCATCCGGCACGGCGCCCCGCCCATCCAGCTCCGCCTGATCCACGACGACACCACCCTGATCTGCGAGGTGTCGGACGGCAGCGGCACCGCCCCGCACCTGCGCCGTGCCAAGACCTTCGACGAGGGCGGGCGCGGTCTGCTGCTGGTGGCCCAGCTGACCCAGCGCTGGGGCAGCCGGCACACCGAGGACGGCAAGACGATCTGGGCGGAGCTGACCCTTTCCGAGGAGTGAGACAGGCTCCCCGGGCCGCGTGAGAAGGGCCTCATCACAGGGCCGCACCGGCCTCCGCCCGACCGGGCGGTTGTAGGGTGCTCAGGTCTCCGCGCCACTTACCGCTCGAAAGCCCTGCCGTGAACACCGCCCTCGCCGAGGTCCTGTCCGTCGTCCTGCTCGTCGTCGTCCTCGGCAGCGCGGTCGCCCGCCCGTTCGGGCTGCCGGAGGCCGTGGTCGCGGTCCCGGCCGCCGGCCTCGTCGTCGCCGTGGGCGCCGTCTCCCTCGACCACGCCCGCGCCGAGGCCGAACTGCTGGGCCCGGTGCTCGGCTTCCTGGCCGCCGTGCTCGTGCTCGCCAAACTCTGCGACGACGAGGGACTCTTCCAGGCGTGCGGGGCGTGGATGGCGCGCGCCTCGGCGGGCCGGCCCCGGCGGCTGCTGGGCTCGACGTTCGTGCTGGCCTCCGGCATCACGGCGGTGCTCAGCCTGGACGCCACGGTCGTGCTGCTCACCCCGGTGGTGTTCGCGACGGTCGCCAGGCTCGGCGCCCGCCCCAAGCCCCATGTGTACGCCACCGCGCATCTGTCGAACACGGCCTCGCTGCTGCTGCCCGTCTCCAACCTCACCAACCTGCTGGCGTTCACGGCGAGCGGGCTGACCTTCACACGGTTCGCGCTGCTGATGGCGGCGCCGTGGGCGGTGGCCGTGGCCGCCGAGTACGTGATCTTCCGCAGGTTCTTCGCGGCCGACCTGGACGTCGTGGCGCCCGCGCCCGAGAAGCCGGTCGAGGCGCCCGAGCTGCCGATGTTCGCGCTGGTCACCGTCCTGTGCACGCTCGCCGGGTTCGTGCTGACATCCGTGCTCGGGATCGAGCCCGTGTGGGCGGCGCTGGCCGGGGCCGTGGTGCTGTCGGTCCGCGCGCTCGTGCGCCGCACCACCGGCCCTGCCGCGCTGCTACGGTCCGTCTCCCTGCCCTTCCTCGCGTTCGTGCTGGCGCTCGGCATCGTGGTGCGCGCGGTGGTCGACAACGGCCTCGCCGACGCGCTCGGCCACGTGATGCCGTCCGGCGGCGGCCTGCTCGCCCTCCTCGGCGTCGCCGCCCTCGCCGCCCTGCTCTCCAACGTCATCAACAACCTGCCGGCGGTCCTGGTCCTGGTCCCCCTCGCCGCCCCGCTCGGCACGGGCGCCGTCCTCGCCGTGCTCCTCGGTGTCAACATCGGCCCGAACCTGACCTACGCCGGTTCCCTGGCCACCCTGCTGTGGCGACGCATCGTCCACCAGCACGAGCACGACGTGGACCTCGGCGAGTTCACCCGCCTCGGCCTGCTCACCGTCCCGGCGGCGCTGTTCTCCTCGGTGGTGGCGCTGTGGCTGTCGCTGCTCGCCTTCGGGGGCTGAGCGCACGCCGTCGAAGCGCGTGGTCGTCAGCGGCCGTCGCGCAGCTGCTGCCGGTACTCCCCCGGCGGCACCCCGTAGCGCCGGCGGAACACCCTGCTGAAGTGGAACGGGCTGCCGAACCCGGAGGCGGCTGCCACGCGCTCCACGGTCAGTTCGGTGGCCTCCAGGAGGCGGGCGGCGTGGCGCAGACGGGCGTGGCCCAGGGCGCGCATCGGGGAGTGCCCCAGCTGCTCGGTGAACAGGTGCGCGAACCGGGACGGGGAGAGGGCGACGCTCTCGGCGAGGGAACGGACGGTGTGCGGGGCTCCGGGGTCGGCGGCGATCAGGTCCTCCGCCCGGCGGATCCGCGCATCCGCCCCCGACGGGCGGGGCTCGGACCGGGCGGCGGTGAGCAGGACCACCTCCTCCAGGGAGCACAGGGCGAGTTCGCGGGCCGCCGTGCCGTGTGCCACCGCGACGTCGGTGTGCTCGTCGCCCGGGGGTGCGGGTGCGGGCGGTGCGCCGTCGCCGATCCAGCGGGCGTCGGCGAGCATCCGGCCGAAGGCCGCGTCCACGCGCTCACGGATGCCGCCGGGGGCCGACGGCACGGCGTACAGCCGGTCGCCGGACTCGTAACGACGCAGCCAGGCCGTCCAGGACGCACGCGGCTGGCAGTGCACCCACCAGAACGCCCAGTGCCCGGCGCCGGGCCCGACCGCGTAGTGCTGGGGCACGCCCGGGCCGAGGACCACCAGGTCGCCCGGCGTCGCGCGCATCCGTGCGGTGCCCTGCCGCAGCAGTCCCGCGCCTCCCGTGGTCCAGGTGAACAGCCAGCTGTCCGCGCCGCGCGGCCGGTGCACCGCGTACGGCGGCCGCTGGTCGAAGCGGCCGACGATCATCTGACCCGGCGGAGGTGACGGGTCGGCGGGCGCAGCAGTTCCAGGCAGGTCGTCAGCACGCACAGGCATCCTCCCGAAAGGCGCTCGGACCTAGCGTGGGACAGGGTCGACGACAGGGAAAGGGGCACGCCGATGGCAGCCACGAGCAGGGCGGAGTTCGAGGAGAACGGCTTTCTGGTGGCGCGGGGGCTGTTCACGTCCGCCGAGATCGAGGAGCTGTGCGACCGGTTCACGGCCCTGCGGGAGGGCGGGCCGATCCCGGGGCACTTCCAGCCGAGGACGCCCGCGGCGGACGGTCCGGCCGACCCGCTGGACACCCACCCCCGGGTGATGCACCCGCACCGCGTCGACGAGCTGTCCCTGCGGGTGCTCCTGGACGCACGGCTGCGGGTCATCCTCGAAGGGCTGCTGGGGGAAGAGGTCCTGGCGGCGCAGAGCATGTTCTACTTCAAGCCGCCGGGGGCCCGGGGGCAGGCGCTGCATCAGGACAACTTCTATCTGCGGGTGGAGCCGGGGACCTGTGTGGCGGCCTGGATCGCCTGCGATGTGATCGACCGCGCCAACGGCGGTCTGGAGGTCGTGCCGGGGACGCACCGCATGGATCTGTTCTGCCCGGAGGTGGCGGACGCGGAGGTCTCGTTCGTCCGCGAGTACGTCCCGCCGCCGCCCGGTCTGTCCGCCGTGCCGGTCGACATGGCCCCGGGCGACGTCCTCTTCTTCAACGGAAGCCTCGTCCACGGCTCCCAGCCCAACCGCACCACCGACCGCTTCCGGCGCTCCTTCATCGGCCACTACGTGGGCCGCTCCACCGAACGCATCGGCCGCTACTACGACGTGCTGACGATGACCGGTGCCCCGGTGCCGCTGGCGGAGAGCGAGGGAGCGGGCCCGTGCGGCACGGAGTTCGAGCCGATGGGCGCCCACTGAACCGGGCCCCGTTTCAGCCCAGTTCGAGCAGCCCCCGCCGGACCGCCTCGGACACCGTGCTCGCCCGGTTCTCGGTGCCGAGCTTGCGGTAGACGCGGACCAGATGGGTCTTGATCGTGGCCTCGGTGAGGTGGAGGGCGGCGGCGATGGCCCGGTTGCTGCGGCCCAGCGCCAGCAGCCGTACGACCTCGATCTCCCGGTCGCTCAGGGCGGCGCCAGGATCGGCCAGGTGCCCGGCGAGGTGTCCGGCGGCCTCGGGGGCGAGTCCCATCCCGCCGGCCGCCGCGGCGCGCACGGCCCGGAACAGCTCCTCGGGCGGGCCCGCCTTGAGGACGTAGCCGCGGGCGCCGGCCTCCATGGCCCGTACGACATCGCCCTGGGTGCCGGAGCTGGTGAGGACGACGACCCTGCTGCCGGGGGCCTCGGCGGTGATGCGCCGGGTCGCGTCCAGCCCGTTGAGCCGGCGGGCGGGAGCGGTGTCGTCGGTCAGGCGGAGGTCCATCAGCACCACGTCGGGGCCGAGCCGCACGGCGAGCCGTACGCCCTCCTCGCCGTCGCCGGTCTCGCCGACGACGTCGAAGCCGGGCTCACCGCCGAGAAGGGCACGCAGGCCCGCCCGTACGACCATGTGGTCGTCCACGATCAGGACACGCAGCGGGGTGTCGTCCGGGGTGGTCACCGGTCGCCCGCCGGGCCGGCCAGGGCGAGGGAGCCCACGGGGAGGCTGGCACGGGCCAGGGTGCCGCGGCCAGGTGCGCTGCGGACGGTGAGCGAGCCGCCGAGGGCGCCCAGGCGCTCCCGGCCGCCGGTCAGGCCGAGGCCCCGGTCGCGCCGCTTCGCCGTCGTCGCCCTCGTGTCGAAGCCCACGCCGTCGTCCCGTACCTCGACGGTGACGGTCGTGTCGTCGCGGTGGTCGAGGGTGACCCAGACGTGCCGGGCGCGGGCGTGCTCACAGGCGTTGGCGAGCAGGCCCTGGGCGACGCGGAGCAGGGCGGCGGCCCGGTCGTGCGGCAGATCGCCCGGCTCGCCCTCGGTGCGGAACACCACCCGTGACGGCGTGGCCGTGGAGCGGGTACAGAGGGTGCGCAGCGCGGTGGAGAGGTCGTCGTGCTCCAGGGCGGGCGGGGTGAGGTCGCTGATGATGGTGCGGGTCTCGGCGAGGTTGGTGTCCAGTGCGTCGACGACCGTGCGGACCTGGGCCCTGGCGAGGTCGGGGCGGCGGTCCCAGTCGCGGTCGGCGGCCTGGAGGAGCATACGGCTGCCGGCGAGTTCCTGGGCGAGGGTGTCGTGCAGGTCGCGGGCGATCCGGGCGCGCTCGGCGAGCCGGCCCGCCTCGCGCTGACCCCGCGCCAACTCGGCGCGGGTGCGCCGCAGTTCGCCGAGGAGTCGCTGCTGGGCCCGGTAGAGGGCGACCGTGGCCCACAGCGCGGCGGTCGGCGGGAGGAGCTGTTCGGGATGAACGGTTCCGGCGGTCCGGGCGATCAGCAGGACGAGCGGCACGGTGATCACGCCGACGACGGCGAGTGCCGTGCGGCCCGTGAACATGCGCAGGGCGAGGATCGCGAGCGGGAGCGCCAGCCAGGTGTAGGCGGTGGCGGCCGGGGCCGGCATCTCCCAGGAGACCCGGCACCACAGCGCCAGCAGCGCGCCGAACCACAGAGGCCGGCCCCACCGGCCGAGCCGGTCCCGGAGGGCGAGCCCGGCCACGTACCCGGCCGCCAACAGCGCGATGAGCGGCACCAGTTCCCAGCACAGCGCGGAGTTCAGGTCGACGAGGCGGACGACTCCGCCGACGACGACGGTCAGGAACAGCAGGTCCGGCAGTCGGCGAACCGGCAGTGGACCTCGGTGCGGGACGGCGGGGGCGGCGATGGCGGGCACGGCGGCGGCGATTCCCTCTACGACGGTCCGGACGGGCACGGGGCTGACGGGCACGGGCTGGCGGGGCCAGCCGAGTGTAGACAGTGACACGTGTGTCCGGAGTAAAGGAAAACGCCGTACCGCCGTGACCGGCGGGGTGGTTACCGCCCGGGGTGCAGGCCCAGGACTCCCGGGGTCGGGTCGCCCTTGACCTCGCCGAAGTAGAGCGCGAAGGTCTGCTTCCACCGCTCGACCTGGGCGCGGTCCTCCATGAACCGGGGGAAGCCGTCGAGGTGCGCGTTCCGGTAGGTCCAGACGGGCTTCAGGCCGCCGGCGGGCGTGATGTCCGTGCGGACGGACCAGCCGTTGAAGGCGCCCTGCTGACGTTCGGCGGACAGTGCCCAGTTGAGGTACAGCTTGGCGGCGGTGGGGTGGGCGGCCTTCCTGAGGATCGCGGCGCGCTGACCCCAGGCCATGAAGGGGTGCCCGTCGGCCACGGCGAAGCGGGTCGCGGCGGTGGAGGGGGCGGTCAGGGAGCCGGACCCGCCGACGCCGATGGCCTTCCTCCTGCCGTTGACCGCGACACCCGGGGTGTGCGAACCGCGGTTGAACTGCGGCTGCTGGGCGGCGAACTTCGCGATCCAGTCCCAGCCGTAGGCCTCCTGGTAGAGGGAGTAGAGGTAGAGCACCGCGTCGTCGTCGTGCGGGTAGGAGGAGGCGATGGCGTCCTTCCAGCGCGGGTCGACCAGCTCCTGCGGCGACTTGGGCGCGTTCCCGGCGACGGCGTCGACGCCGTACATGTAGCTGAAGGCGATGACCGCGACGGCCGTCCAGGCGCCCTGCGGGTCGCGGAAGTCCTTGTACAGCTTGGAGAAGCCGGCGGGCCTGTACGGCAGCAGCTTGCCCTGGCTCTTCCAGCGGGTGAAGTCCTGCAGCGTCTGGAGCTGGACGAGGTCCGGGACCAGGCTGTCGGTCGCGAGCTGGTTGTCGACCCGGACGTCGTGGTACTTGCTGTAGTCCACGACCATCGTCAGGTCGATGTCCGGGAAGCGCGTGCGGAACGCCTGGGCAGTGAAGTCCTGCTGCGTGGCGGTGTCACCGCCCGCGTAGATCACGAGCTTGCCGCCCTCGGCGACGGCGTCGCGGCACAGCTCGTCGAGGGAGCGCGTCTCCTCCGGGCCCGGCGCCGCCGTACGGGAGCCCGCCGCCGACGCGGTGGCGGCCTGGGCGGCGCCGGTCGCGGCGAGGCCTCCGAGCGCGGCGCCCGCTCCGGTGGTGAGAATGCGTCGCCTGCTGAAACTGCTGGCCATGGGGGGAAAGGTCCTTTCAGGGCTTGACTCGACGGCGGTGCCGCTGCGGCGGCACCGTAAGTCTGTGATCGACGGCGTCCGCCGCGCGTCCCCCGGAAGCCGAGACCCTGTTCAACCGTTCGGTTGAACAGGGTCTCGGGGCGAGGCGCGCCCGGCCCCCGCGCCCCACGCGCCTCAGGCCGATCCGCTCGTACCGCCCTGTCCCGATGCCCTCGTACGACGGGCGGCCCGCTGGTTGAATGAGGCGGCTCCACCGCGTCCCCCGCGCGGGACTCCGCTCCTCGTCCTCTGCGGAGGGCTCAACTCCCCATCGCTCAGGCCCTGTTCACCTCGTTCCAGTTGCTGGAAGGGAACTCCGGATGACCGGCGTCCGCGTCACGCACATAGGCGGCCCGACCACCCTGATCGAGATCGGCGGGCTGCGCCTGCTCACCGACCCGACGTTCGACCCGCCGGGCCGCCGCTACGCCTTCGGCTGGGGCACGTCGTCCCGCAAGACCGCCGGGCCGGCGCTGCCGGCCGCCGAACTGCCCCCGGTGCACGCGGTGCTGCTCACCCACGACCACCACGGCGACAACCTCGACGACGCGGGCCGCGCCCTTCTGCCGGGCGCCGGGACCGTGCTCACCACCCCGTCCGGGGCCCGGCGGCTCGGCGGCAACGCACGGGGGCTCGCCCCCTGGGACACCTGGCAGCTGTCCGCCCCCGACGGCACGACCGTCGAGGTGACCGCCACCCCCGCCCGGCACGGCCCGCCGCTGTCCCGCCCGATCGTCGGCGAGGTCACCGGCTTCGCCCTCGGCTGGCCGGGCCAGCGGCACGGGGTGCTGTGGATCTCCGGCGACACGGTCGTCTTCGAGGGCGTACGGGAGGTCGGCCGCCGTCTGACCGTGAGCACCGCGCTGCTCCACCTCGGCGGCGTCGGATTCCCCGTCACGGGGCCGCTCCGCTACACGATGACCGCCGCCGGGGCCGTCGAGGTCTGCCGGCTGCTCCGTCCCCGTACCGTCGTGCCCGTGCACTACGAAGGGTGGAGTCACTTCCGCGAACCCCGGGCGGCGGCCGAGCGGACGCTGGCCGGGGCCCCGGCCGAGGTCCGCGACGCCTTCCGCTGGCTGCCGCCGGGGACGGCGACGGACATCAGCGTGTGAGGGACGCGCCCCCGCCGCCCGCCTCCAGCAGGTCCAGCGCGCGTTCCCAGTGGAACTCCCGGCGTCCGTCGCCCTCCTCGGCGCCGCCCGCGTACGGATCGCCGAACCGGACGCCCATGCCGCGCAGCCGGTCCAGGCTCGCGCGGTACGCCGGGTGGGCCGCGAGCGCGTCGGCCACACAGGGCAGGACGGCGATCGGGACGCCGAGGCCGGACGTCTCGCACAGGGTGCCGACCGCGAGGGTGTCGGCCAGGCCGGCGGCCCATTTGTTGACGGTGTTGAAGGTGGCGGGCGCGACGACGACGGCGTCCGGCGGCGGGAAGGGGCGCGGGTCGCCCGGCCTGCGCCAGGCGGAGCGGATCGGGCGGCCGGTCTGCGCCTCGACCGCCGCCGCGTCGAAGAACCCGTCCAGGGCGAGGGGTGTCGCGACGACCCCGACCTCCCAGTCGCGCTCCTGCGCCACGGTGATCAGCTTGCTGACCTCCACCGCGATGCCGGCGGCGCAGACGACGACGTAGAGGAAGGGTTTTCCGCCCTGTCCGGACCGGGCGTCGGCCGTGTTCGCGGTGGCAGTCACCCGTCGACCCTACTCAACCCGGCTCACCCGCCGGGCGGTCTCTCGACGAAGCGTTCGACGTCCTCGGCGGTCGGCCGGAGCACTCCGTCGCGTACGGCGAGGGCCGTGGCCTCGGCGCGGGAGGCGGCGCCGGTCTTGCGCAGCAGATGCTCGACGTGGGTGTGCACGGTACGCGGGGACAGGAACAGCGCCTGGGCGATGGCCTGGTTCGTCTGACCGGTGGCCGCCCGGGTGAGCACCTCCAGCTCCCGCGGACTGAGCCCGTACGGCAGCGGGGCGGGCGTCTCGTGCACGAGGACCGCCCGGCGGACGACGGCCGAACCGAGCGTGTGGCGGCGGACGGTGACCCGGTACCACTCGGTGCCGACGGGCCAGAGCAGGCGCAGCCGGGTGCCGTGCGAGTCGGCGAAGGCACGCAGGAGACGGCGGAACTCGGTGTCCCGCAGGACCAGGGCGGGGTCCCGGCCGGGGAGTTCGAGGACGTCGTCGGCGACGACCAGGCTCGCGCCGCCCTCCGTGGGGAGGTCGGGGAGGGCGCCCGCGTGCGCGGTGGGGTCGGCGAGGACGCCGAGGGCGGGCAGCAGCGAGGCCAGCAGCCGGCGGGTGCCGGTGTCGTAGGCGTCGGGGGTCGCGGTGGAGAGGGTGATCAGACCGACGAGGCGGCCGTGGTGGCGCAGGGCGCCCGTGACCGCGTCGCGGACGCCGGCCGGGCGCATGCGTTCGGCGTAGAACCAGCCGTCGCGGTAGCGCTGGCCCGGGTCCTCGACGTCCTCGCAGATGGAGGGTGGGATCTCGCTGCGCAGGACGTTGGCGTACCAGGGGGTCGAGACGAACTCGGCGGCGAGGGCCGCGGAGACGTCGGCGTCGTAGCCGACACCCGCGACCTGGACGTGGGTGCCGGTGACCGGGTCGATCTCCAGGAGGGTGGCGGCATCGAGGGGCAGGGCGCGGCCGAGTTGGTGGAGGGCCTCGGCGCAGGCGGAGGCGGTGTCGCGTTCGCGGGTGAGCATGCCGATGCGGGCGGCGGCGGCGATCTGGTGATGGGTGAGCATGCGCGCCTCCCGGGGACGCCCCGAGACCGGGTCAGGTCTTTTGGGTCCTAACGATAGGGGGAGGCGGTCAGGTGGACAAGGCACGCACCGGGCCGGGGCGCCCGCGCCCGCGCCCGCGCCCGCCGGCACGCACCGCCCGCGAGCGCCCGCCGCACGCACTCGGTATTTGTACGGATGGTGGGGCGGGGCGCCGGGGTCTTTCCTGTTCGGCACAGCACTCGTCTTCGGCACGCACTCGCCTTCGGCCCGGCGCTCGCCTCGGCACCGCACTCGCCTTCGGCAACACGTCGCCCGCCGTCGGCGGCCCCGTCCCCCTTGGAGATCCCCGCCATGACCAGACGCCCCCTTTCCGTCACCCCGGCCTCGCGCAGGCGGTTCCTCGCGTGGTCCGCCGGAGCGCTCACCGCGACCGGACTGGCCGCCACGGGCTGCAGCGCACCGGAGAGCGGCTCCGGTGCGGCGAAGGCGGCGGACGCCTCCCCCGCCGCCAGGAAGCTCACGCAGATCGGCCTCGACTACCCCTTCACCCAGATCCCGCTCTACAGCACCCTGGTCAAGCTCTCGACGGCCGCAGCGAAGAAGCACGACGTCAAGCTGCTGACGACGAGCGACGCGAGCAACCCCGACACCCAGGCCAGCAACCTCAACGCCTGGGTCACGCAGAAGACGCAGGCCATCGTGTCGTTCCCAATGGTCTTCGAGGCCACCGAGGCGATCGCCAGGGCCGCGCTCGACGCGGGCCTGATCTGGGTGACGTACGGCGGGACCCTGGAGAGCCAGAGCGCCGACATCCGGTTCAGCTTCCGCGAGAGCGGCACGCTGCTCGGCGAGTCGGCCGCGAATTGGGCCAACGAGGAGCTGAACGGGAAGGGCAAGATCGCCTTCCTGGTCGACAACACGATCGACCTGGGCCGGGAGCGCACCAAGGGCATGATCGACGCGTTCACCAAGCTCGCACCCGGTGTCGACGTGGTGGCACAGGAGCAGGCCATCGACCCCGACACGGGTCTGTCGAAGTCCACCGCGCTGCTCGCCAAGCACCCCGACCTGAATCTCATCCTCGGCGTCACGGACGCGGCGGCGTACGGCGGGTTCAAGGCGCTGCAGCAGGCAGGGCGCAAGAACGGCGACAAGAGGACGTTCGTCGGCGGCCAGGACGGCTCGGCCCCCTCCCTCCTCGCCATCAAGCAGGGCACGTTCTACCGGGCCTCCGCCGCCCTCGCCCCGCTGGACATCTCCAACGCCATCGTCGACGTGCCGCTCGCGGTCGCCGCCGGGAAGGCGGACCCGAGCGTCGACGTGCCGGTCAAGCTGATCCAGCGCGGCGACACGGCGGAGATCGACGCGCTGCTCGCCCAGAACGGGTAGGGCCGCGCGATGGCCGACGTGAACGACACGCGCGGGGTGAGCGGGGCGGCGAACCCGCCGAATCTGCGGATCACCTCCCTGAGCAAGTCCTTCGGCGGTGTGCGGGCGCTGGACGAGGTGGACCTGACCGTGCCCGCCGGGCAGGTCCACGCCCTGCTCGGGCACAACGGCGCCGGCAAGTCCACACTGATCAAGTGTCTCGGCGGGGCGTTCCCGCCGGACGCCGGGACGATCGAGGTGGGCGGTGTCCCCCACGCCCGGCTCAGTCCGCGCGAGTCGATCGCGGCCGGGGTGGCGATCATCTTCCAGACGCTCAGCGTCGTGGACTCGCTGACCGTCGCCGAGAACATCTTCCTCGGCCAGGAGTGGACCCGGTACGGCCGGATCGACCGCCGGGCCCAGGAGAAGGTGTCCGCCGAACTCCTGGACCGGGTCGCCGCGAGCTGCTCGCCGCGCGACCGGGTGGGTGAACTGCCCATGGGACAGAAGCAGTTGGTCGAGATCGCCAAGGCCCTCAGCCGCAGCGCCTCGGTCCTGGTCCTGGACGAGCCCACGGCCGCCCTCTCCGGCACCGAGAGCGACGCCCTCGCCACCCGGGTGGAGGACCTGCGCACCCAGGGCCTCGCGATCGTCTACGTCACCCACCTCCTGGCGGAGGTCGAACGCCTGGCCGACGCGGTGACCGTGCTCCGCGACGGCCGGGTCGCCCACCACGCGGCGACCGGGAGCCACCACCGCCGGGACCTGGTGGAGGCGATCACGGGAGGGCGGGGGGCCGGGCGGGCCGGCGCCGGCGGACAGGGGCCGACCGCGGCCCGCGCCCCGGCCGACGGGCCGCTGCCCGGTGCGGGCGCCGCTGCGGCCGTGGACGCGGGGGCACCGGCGAAGGTCCCCGACTGCGGTTCCGGGGCCCCCTCGCCCGCCACGCCCCCCGCCCGCCTCACCCTGCGCGGTCTGCGCGGCCCCGGCTTCGGGCCCGTCGATCTGACCGTCGCCGAGGGCGAGATCGTCGGGCTGTACGGGCTCATCGGGTCCGGGCGTACGCGGGTGCTGGAGACGCTGTTCGGCAGGCGCCGCGCGTCCGGCGGGTCGGTCCAGGTCGGTGAGCGGGCCGTCTCCTCGGCCCGTCCGGCCGACGCGCTGGCCGCCGGCATCGCGCTCGTACCGGCCGACCGGCGGGCGCAGGGGCTGTTCGCGGGGCTGAGCGCGCAGGACAACGTGCTGTTGCCGAGTGTGCGGACGCTCGCCCGGCGCGGGGTGCGGGCGCTCGGGGCCGAGCGGCGGGTGTTCGGTTCGCTCGCCGAGTCGGTCGGGCTGCGGCCCGCGCGCCCGGGGCTGCCGGCCTCGGCGTTCTCCGGCGGCAACCAGCAGAAGCTGCTGCTCGGCCGCTGGATCAACGAGGCGCGGGCCGTCGACGTCCTGCTTCTGGACGAGCCGACCCAGGGCGTCGACGTCGGTGCCCGGCAGGAGATCTACGACGTCGTGTCCTCGCTCGCCGGACAGCGCGGCACGGCCGTGCTGTTCGCGTCCAGCGACCCGGAGGAGGCGGCCGTTCTCGCCCACCGCTGTCTGGTGGTCGACCGGGGCCGGATCATCGCCGAACTCTCCGGCGCCGACCTCACCGAGGAGGCCCTGCTGGCCGCCGTCCATGACGCGGGACCGGCGGCACGGCGGCCGTCCCACCCGCCGGAGGACGATCCGGCCGCGCCCCCCGCACCGTCCCACGAAGGAGCAGCATGACCACCGTGACCGCCGCCGAGCGCGTCGTCCCCGGCCCTCGCGCGCTGGCCGCGCAGGGCCTCGCGGCCCTGCGGCGCAATCCCCTGATCGTCGTCCTGACCCTGCTGGTGCTGGTGTTCCAGGTGTCCACCGGCAGCTTCCTCGACCCCGGCAACCTGCGCGGGATCGCCACCGACGCGGCCGCCCTCGCGATCGTCGCCGTGCCCCTGGCCCTGCTGGTCATCAGCGGCTATCTGGACCTGTCGGTCGGCTCCACGCTGGCGCTCGGCGCCCTCACGGCGGGCTGGCTCGCGGGTGAGCGGGCCCAGTCGCCCGTGGTCGCCGTCCTCGGGGCGCTGGCCGTCGGCGCGGCGGTCGGCGCCGTGAACGGGGTGCTCTGCTGCTACCTCGGGCTGTCGCCGTTCATCGTGACGCTGGGCATGCTGGCGGCCGTGCGTGGCCTCGCCCAGCAGCTGTTCCCGCTGCCGCTGAGCGGCTTCGGCGACGGTTTCGCCTGGCTGGGCGGGGCGCGGATCGCCGGGATCGCGGCGCCCGTGGTCGTCGCGGCCGCCGTCCTGGTCGCCGGGGCACTGTTCCTGGCGTTCACACCGACCGGCCGCCATGTGTTCGCGATCGGTGTGAACCGGGAGGCCGCGTACCTCTCCGGCATCGACGTCCGCCGTACGCCGTTCGCGCTGTTCGTGGTCACGGGTACGGCCGCCGCGCTGGCCGGGGCGATCAAGGCGTCCGTGCTGGACAGCGTGGTCGCCGGCACCTCGGGCACGGGCTTCGAACTGACCGTGCTCACGGCGGTGCTGCTGGGCGGGGTCGCGCTGAGCGGCGGCTCCGGTTCGGTTCTCGGGGTCCTGCTCGGCGTGCTGTTCCTGGGCTGCCTGCAGAACGGGCTGACACTGCTGAGCGTGCCGACGTTCTGGCAGCAGATGGCCCAGGGCGTGGCCCTGGTGGCGGGCGCCGCGCTCGCCTACTTCGGCCCACGGACGACCCGGTGACCGGCGCGCCCGGCGCCCCCCGGTCGTCCGGTTCTCCCCCGCACCCGCAAGTACACCCAGACACCCCCGAGAGGTCCTCGTGAGCGACACGTCCCCCACCCTCGTCCTGACCGGCGGTCAGGTCATCACCGTCGACGCCGGATTCACGGTCGCCGAGGGTGTGGCCGTGCGCGGCCGGGAGATCGTCGCGGTCGGCACGGACGCCGCGATGCGTGCCCTGGCCGGACCGGCGACGCGGATCGTCGAACTGGCCGGGCGGACCGTGCTGCCGGGCATCAACGACTCGCATCTGCACGGCGCCGCGTACGGGCTGTCCAAGCCGCCGTTCGCCCTCGACGTCGGCCACCCGGCGGTCGGCTCGATCGCCGACATCGCCGGGGTGGTGGGCGCGGCGGTGCGCGCCGCCGCGCCCGGTGAGTGGATCGTCGGCCTGGGCTGGGACCCCGGCTATCTCGCCGAGTGCCTCGCCGATCCGGGCCGTCTCCCGCACCGCGCCGACCTGGACGCGGTGGCACCCGACCACCCCGTCTGCCTGACCGACTTCTCGCAGCACATGGTGTGGGCCAACAGTGCGGCCCTGCGCCGCTGCGGGATCGACGCCGGGACGCGGGCACCCGACGGCGGGATCGTCGACCGGGACGCCGACGGCGCGCCCACCGGCATCCTGCGCGAGGCGGCCGGTGTCCTGCTGCAGGCCGCTCTGCCCTCCCCCACCGTCGCCCAGCGCCGCCGGGCCATCCGGAACGTCGTCGTCGAACTCCACTCGCGCGGCATCACCAGCTACACCGAGCCGGGCCTCGGCCCCGGCGGCTCCGAGACCCTGTTCGGCGGACTGAGCACCGACAACTGGACCGCCTACGCCGACCTGGCCGCGAGCGGCGGTCTGCACGCCCGGGTCAGCGTCCTGCTGCTGCCCGCGCCGATCGGCGGCTCCGCCGACGACGTCCGCAAGGGCCTCGCCGAACTCCATCGCCCCGAGTCCGCGGACCCCCGGCTGCTCCACGCCATCGGCGTGAAGATCTTCGCCGACGGGGTGCCCCCGAACCGTACGGCCTGGATGAACGAGCCCTACGCGGACGGCGGCCACGGCTCCCTCTGTGTGCACGGACGCACGCCCGAGCTGCAGGTGGACGAACTGTTCGACATGATCCGGGTTGCCCACGAGGCCGGCTACCAGCTGGGCGTGCATGTCACCGGCGACCGGGCCATCGACCTGGTGGTGGACGCGTTCGTGGCGGCCCAGGAGGCCGTGCCACGCGCCGACGCCCGGCACTACGTGATCCACGGCGACTTCATCGGCGCCGACAGCCTCGCCCGGCTCGCCGCGCACGGTTACGGGGTGAACATGAACCCGGCCATCAAGTGGACGATCTCCGACCTGATGGCGGAGGTCGTGGGCACGGAGCGCTCGGCGTACCAGTGGCCCGCGCGTTCGGCCTTCGACGCGGGCCTCGCGGTGTGCGCCAGTTCGGACGCGCCGATCACCGAGCCCGACTGGCGGCAGGGCGTCGCCGGGATGCTGCTGCGCGAGTCGAAGGCCAGCGGCCGGGTCAGCGGTCCCGAACAGCGCGTGGAACTCGCCGAGGCGCTGCGGGCGTACACCATCAACCCGGCGCGGCAGGACTTCGCCGAGGAGTGGAAAGGGTCCGTGGAGGTGGGCAAGGTGGCCGACCTGTGCGTCCTGGACCGGCCGCTGCTGGACCTCGACCCTCACGAGATCACGGAGGTCGGCGTGGACATGACGGTGTTCGACGGCGGGATCGTCTTCGAGCGCTGAGCGGCGGTGTGCGTGCGTGGGGCCGGTGTCGCGAAGCGCGGCACCGGCCCCACGCCGTGACCTCACCCCGTCAGCGCCTCCACCCGGCGCATGACCTCCTTGCAGAAGGCGCCCACGCCGTCGGGGTCGTCGATGAACTGGTTCGGCTTCACGCAGAAGGTCGTGAAGCCCTGTTCCAGCTGTTCCGGTATCGAGGCGAGGGCCGCGCCGAGGTCCGCCGGGGCGTGGTCGTCGGGGAAGACCGCCTGGGTGCCGCCGATCATCTCCAGGTCGGTGGCGTTCCGTCCGGCGGCGGTCATCGCCTCGTCGAGCGCCTTGAGGTCGTCCGGGGTGGGCCGTCCGAGCGGGTGGAAGCCGTGGCCGTACCGGACGAGCCGGCGCAGTACGGGGCCGTGCAGGCGCTGCCCGCCGAACCACAGCCTCGGGCCCTCGGGGCGGTACGCCTTGGGCTCGAAGTAGACGTCCCGGAAGGGGTAGTGCTCGCTGTCGTGGGAGATCGGGGACGGTCCCCAGGCCTTCGCCCAGACCTCCAGGTGCTCGTCGAGCAGCCGGCCGCGCCTGCCGAAGGGCACGCCGAGCGCGTCGTACTCGTCCTTGCTCCAGCTGACCGTGGGCTGCACCAGCAGTCGTCCCTCGCTGAGCAGATCGAGGGTGCCCAGCTCCCGGGCCATCAGCAGGGGGTGGCGCAGCGGGGCGAGGACGGCCGCGGCGGCCAGGCGCAGGCGCTCGGTGACGGAGGCGATGGAGGCGAGGAGGAGAAGGGAGTTGGGCCAGGGGGTGTAGGGGTCCTGGTTGCCGGGGAGGGCGTAGTCGCGGGGGTTGCCCATGATGCCGTCGGCGGCGGCGTCGGGTCCGAGCACGATGTGTTCGCTGACCATGACGGAGTCGAACCCGGCGTCCTCGGCCTCACGGGCCCACCGTACGGCGGCGGGCAGGTCGGCCCGGCCGCCGGTCAGGGTCCAGTTCTCGCTGAGGACCAGCAGCATGCGGGGGGTGGTGCTCATGGCGGTTTCCCTCTCCTCCGTACAATTTGATGCCGAATGACCGAACCATCGACCCGTCCGCACCATCGATCCGAGGAGCCCCCGTGCCCGGCCAGCGATCCATCACCGAAGCCGAGAAGCTCGCCGCGGCGAAACTGGGGGACTTCTCCATCCGCCGGGACCAGATGGCGGCGGTGGCGAACATCTACCGGGCCGCTTCCGCGGTGCGGCAGCACCTGGAGAACTCCGTGCTGCGCGGCTCCGACCTGACGTGGACGGCCTTCGTGGTGCTGTGGGTCGTGTGGGTGTGGGGCGAGTCCGAGACCCGGCACGTGGCCGAGGAGGCGGGCATCTCCAAGGGCACGCTGACGGGGGTGGCCCGCACGCTGGAGTCCCGGGGGCTGGTGCGGCGGACGGCCCACCCGACGGACGGGCGGCTGGTGCTGCTGGCCCTCACCGACCAGGGCGAGGAGCTGATGCGCCGGGTGTTCCCGGCCTTCAACGAGGAGGAGGCCTTCGTCACCGGGCAGCTCAGCGACACGGAGTGCCGGAGCCTCGCGGAGGGGCTGCGCAGTGTCGTGCTGCAGGTCGAGGAGCACGGTGAGGAGCGCCGCCGCACGCTGCTGAACGGCGCCGAGCCCGCGCCCCGTCGCAGCGGACGGCGTCCGAAGGCCTGAGGCCCGCGCGGCGGGCGCACTCGTGCGTCCACGCGTCCACCGTCCTCACATCGCCTCGTATCGTTTGGATGCAAACAAACTAGGCAGGCGGGGAACCACGGTCAAGAGTCCCCGGTAAATTCGATTGCGGGGACGAGGGCCGCGACCCCAGGATCTGCCCATGCTCATCATCGACGCCGCCCTGCCCCTGACCTTCGCCACCGCCTCGCCGGTGCGGGGTCAGCAGCAGTCCGGCCGACCGTGGGGACCGACACCGCCCCGGTCATGACGGCCGCGCTCGTCGCGGGACTCCTCGCCGGCTATGGCATCGCCATCCCGGTCGGAGCGGTCGCGACCTACCTCGTCTCCCTCACCGCCCGTACGTCGCTGCGGACCGGAGCCTGCGCCGCGCTCGGTGTGGCGACGGCCGACGGACTGTACGCGCTGCTCGCCGCACTCGGCGGGACGGCCCTCGCGGCCGCCCTCCAGCCGGTGCTCACGCCCCTGCGCCGGGTCTCCGCCCTGGTGCTCCTCGCCCTGGCGGTGCGCGGCGCGGTCACGGCCCTGCGCCAGTACCGCGCCGGACGGCTCATCACCCGCGCACAGCGGGACCCGGTGAGCCCGGCCCGCGCCTACGTCGCCCTCCTGGGCATCACCCTCCTCAACCCCACCACCGTCGTCTACTTCGCCGCGCTGGTGCTCGGCAGCCGCGCCACCGACGCCGTCAGCCCCGTGGAACAGGGGGTGTTCGTCCTCGCCGCGTTCCTCGCCTCCGCGAGCTGGCAACTGCTGCTCGCGGGCGGCGGCGCACTGCTCGGCCGGGCCCTGACCGGGCACCGGGGGCGCCTGGTGACGGGCCTGCTGTCCAGCGCCGTGATCGCGGTACTGGCGGCGCTGATGCTGGTGCCGTCGCACGGTGGGTGACGTACGTGCGGAAGGCGGGCAGGTCCCGCGCCCGTTCGCCGGGACGAGGATGAAACCGGGAGGGGCGCGTGTTGAATGCGAGGAACAGCCGAACACGACTACCAGGGACGGTTGCCATGCCACTTGAGGGCGAGTACGAGCCCAGCCCGGCGCAGTGGGTGCGCGAGCAGGTCGAGCTGTACGAGAGCTCGGGCGGCACGCGCGGGACGACGTTGCGGGACACGGGGCTGCCGGTCATCGTGCTCACCACGCGCGGCGCGAAGAGCGGCAAGCTCCGTAAGACACCGCTGATGCGGGTGGAGCACGAGGGACGGTACGCGGTCGTGGCCTCGCAGGGCGGCGCGCCCAAGCACCCGGTCTGGTACCACAACCTCAAGTCCGACCCGCTGGTGGAGCTCCAGGACGGACCCGCGCGGCAGGAGCTGACCGCGCGGGAGGTCACCGGGGACGAGAAGGCCGAGTGGTGGGAGCGCGCGGTGGCCGCGTACCCGCCGTACGCGGACTACCAGACCAAGACCGACCGGGAGATTCCCGTCTTCGTGCTGGAGCCGGCGGCTGAATGAGGACCCGCCCGTCGGCCTGCCGGCGGTGAGAGGGCGTGCGAGGGAGAGTGCCGGGGAGCGGGGAGGAAATTCCTTCGACGCCCCCGCATGACCTCTCGCGCACCGGGCACCCGGGACTCAGGCCCCGCCGCGTTCCCCCGTCGCGGCGGGGCTTTCCCCTGCCCGCTCCCCCGAGCCCGTCTTCTCCGTCACGTCGAGGAAGATCTGGTCGGCCTCGGGGACGATGTGGGCGATGGAGCCCTTGATACGGACGGCGACCTGTTCGACCTCCTCGCTGTCGAGGCCGGGGACGAGGTCGACGCGGGCGGCCACGAGGGTGGAGTCCAGGCCCAGTTGCATGGTCAGCAGAGCCTCGACGCTGTCGATCTCCGGCTGCGCCGCCAGCAGGGAGCGGATCTTCCGGCTGGGTTCGGCGTCGGCGGCGACCCCGATGAGCTGTTCGCGGGCGTCCCGGCCGAGCCAGTAGGCGACGTACACGAGCAGCGCCCCGATCGCGAACGAGGCGGAGGCCTCCCAGACGACCTGACCGGTGATCATGTGCAGGACCATCCCGGCGATCGCGAGCGTCACGCCGAGCACCGCCGTGCCGTCCTCGGCGACGACCGTGCGCAGCGCCGGGTCCCGGAGCCCCTCGACACCGCCCTGGCTCCGCACCTGGTGCAGGGCGCGGAGCAGTGAGGCTCCCTCGGACAGGAGAGCCACACCGAGGACGGCGATGCCGGCGACATAGCCGTCGTAGGACTCGGCGCTCTCGGCCGTCAGGGCGTGGAAGGCCTGGTAGAAGGAGAAGCAGCCGCCCATCACGAAGATGCCGACGGCCGCCAGCAGGGACCAGAAGAAGCGCTCCTTGCCGTAGCCGAAGGGGTGCCGGCTGTCGGCGGGGCGGCGGCTGCGGCGCAGCGCGGCGAGGAGGAATACCTCGTTCAGGCTGTCGGCGACCGAGTGCGCGGCCTCCGACATCAGGGCCGGCGATCCGGCGAGGAGTCCGCCGACGGTCTTGGCCACGGCGATCACGAGGTTGGCTCCGAGGGCGACCAGGACGGTGATCCGCGTCCTGTGGTCCTCCCGCGCCTTGCTCTCGTCGTGGGTCCCCGGCCCTTCGAGCACCGCCCCGCCCCGGTCGTCCGTCGTCTCCGTGTCTGCTGGTGTCCGCGTCACGTTCGCCGCTTGCCCCGACCCGTCGCGCTCACACCGTGGGTGTCGCCGAAATCGGGGAACTCTCATCAGGGCATACGTATCCGGACGGACCGGGAGGTCGGACGGCATGAGTGTCGGCGAGGGCAACGAGGCGTACGGGAGGAAGCCGTTCAAGCGGTCCGGGAGCCACTTCGCGGACCGGGTCACCGCCGACGGCCGGGACGGCTGGCCCGTGGAGGCGGGCCGCTACCGGCTGGTGGTCAGCCGGGCCTGCCCCTGGGCGAGCCGGGCCGTGGTCTCCCGGCGGCTGCTGGGCCTGGAGGACGCACTGTCGATGGCCGTCGCCGACCCCGTGCAGGACGACCGCAGCTGGCGCTTCACGCTGGACCCCGAAGGCCGCGACCCGGTCCTCGGCATCCGGTTCCTGAAGGAGGCGTACGACGCGCGGGAGAGCGGCTATCCCGGCGGGGTCAGCGTCCCCGCGCTCGTGGACGTGCCGAGCGGGGAGCTGGTCACCAACGACTACCAGCGGCTCACCCTCGACCTCGCCACCGAGTGGACGGCCCTGCACCGCGAGGGCGCGCCCGACCTGTACCCGCGGGCCCTGCGCGACGAGATCGACACCGTCATGGCCGAGGTGTACGAGGACGTCAACAACGGGGTGTACCGGGCGGGCTTCGCCACCGGGCAGGAGGAGTACGAGGAGGCCTGTACCGGTGTGTTCCGGCGGCTGGAGGCACTGTCGGAGCGGCTTGCACGGCAGCGTTACCTCGTCGGGGAGACGATCACGGAGGCGGACATCCGGCTCTTCACGACCTTGGTGCGTTTCGACCCCGTCTACCACGGTCACTTCAAGTGCAACCGCTGGAAGCTGACGGAGGACCGGGTGCTGTGGGCCTACGCCCGTGATCTCTTCCAGACCCCCGGATTCGGCGACACCGTCGACTTCGACCACATCAAGCGGCACTACTACCAGGTCCACACGGGCATCAACCCGACCGCCGTGGTGCCGCTGGGGCCAGATCTGGCGGGCTGGCTCACGCCGCACGGCCGTGAGGACCTGGGCGGCAGCCCGTTCGGCGACGGGACGGCGCCGGGGCCGGTGCCCGCCGCCGAGGCCGTGGCCCCACAGGGTCGCCCCTGACCGGCGACATCGCTACACGTAGGAGGAGGACCAGATGTCCAAGAAGAAGAAGCTCCCGCTCGCCTACCAGCCGTTGGGCTTCGCCCTCGGCTGGGGGGGCGGTGCGCTGGCCTCGCTGGCGTTCCAGAAGACCTGGAAGCTGATCCGGCACGAGGACGACGCGCCCGACGCGCTGGACCGGGACCGCGGCTGGGGCGAGGTGCTGCTCGCGGCGGCCGTGCAGGGCGCGATCTTCGCGGTCGTGCGCAGCGCGGTGGACCGCGCGGGCGCGAAGGCCATCGAGCGGTCCACCGGGGTGTGGCCGGCCACCGAGAAGGGCGGCCGGGACTGACGTCCGGGGCCGGGGCGGGGTAGCCCGGCCGGGGGGCCGCGACCGGGGCCCGGCGCGGC